>JAQIDD010000104.1 GCA_027858215.1 Candidatus Delongbacteria bacterium
GTTTCTCATATCCTGCTTTAAATTTTTTTGCATTATCCCGATAGTGCTTCAAAAATTTGCATTGTCTATGAAAAACGCTGAAAATCTTGATGCGAAAGAATTATTAGAAGTCCCCTTAAGCATGTTTAATACAGAAAATTCTGTATTTGAGAGAGATTTGTTTCGGAGCGGTTATTCCGCGCCAGGACGAAGCCGGAAAGCCAGCCGCTGGTGATGCACAGGTGATGCAGGGGAAGCGGAGCGACAATAGAAGCTCCTGCTTCGCCTTGCATTCACCAGCAGAACCAAGGCTGCTTGCAGGCGCAGGCCGCCCGGGCGCCCACATTCAAATCAAACAATAACAAGATACGTAATCCCCAGGCAATCAATACCTGTGTTTTTTGGCATAGACCACAAGGGAGAGCATCACCGGGACTTCAACCAGCACGCCGACAACGGTTACCAGGGCAGCCGGAGATTGCAGGCCAAAGAGGGCAATGGCCACGGCTACGGCAAGTTCGAAAAAGTTGCTGGCACCAATCATGGCAGAGGGGGCACAAACCTGATAGCTGAGCTTGAGTTTTTTGCCGCCAAACCAGGCCAGAAAAAAGATGAAATAGGTTTGTATTACCAGCGGTACGGCAGCCAGGAGAATAATCAGCGGGTTGTTGACGATGTTTTGTCCCTGAAAGGCAAAGAGAAATACAAGGGTTACCAGCAAAGCGATGATGCTGACAGGTTTCAATTTGGGCAGAAAGGTGTTTTTAAACCAGTCTTCGCCCTTCCTGCGGAGCAGTATTCTTTGTGTGATGACACCGGCAATCAGGGGGACAACCACAAAGATGACTATGCTGGATACCAGGGTGTTATAAGGGATGCTAACGTCTGTGATGCCAAGCAAAAGACCCACAATGGGCACAAATGCCACGATAATGATGAGGTCGTTCACGGATACCTGCACGAGTGTGTAATTGGGGTCACCGTTGGAGAGGTATGACCATACAAACACCATGGCTGTACAGGGGGCTGCCCCAAGAATTATGGCTCCGGCAATATATTCTCCAGCCAGTTCAGGGTCAATCCAGGCGGCATAAATTTTTGAGAAGAATATCCAGGCAAAAAAAGCCATGCTGAATGGTTTTATCAGCCAGTTGATAATTAGTGTCCAGATAACGCCACGGGGTTTTTTTCTGATTTTTTTGATGCTTGTGAAATCAACCTGAAGCATCATGGGATAGATCATCAGCCAGATCAAAATGGCAACCGGGATATTGACTTTGGCGATTTCAAGTCCGCTGATGAACTCAATGCTGTCACCGGCAAAATGACCCAGTGCAATGCCCGCTATGATGCCGAAGGCTACCCAGATGCTAAGGTATTTTTCAAAGAAGCCTATGGTCTTTTTGGGACTGTCAGGAATTGTGGTTTTCTTAAAAGGCTTACTCATAACAATAAAATAAGTGCTAGTTATACAGTGGGCTTTGTACCGCTGATGGTGACAGAAAAAACGCCGTTTTTACCAGAACGAAATGCCTGCAATTGCTCATCATCCAGATGCTTTTTAAGAATGTTTTCCGGAATGCTGATGGGTGTTTTTTTATGGATTTCTGTCTGTTCGAAACCTGCCTGATCTATGGTGGAGAGGTAATCCGAAACTACCGGTGCTCCCGAAACGCAACTGGCATACAATTCTGCATCGGAGCGCAGGGATTCAGGCAATTCGGCTTTTGACAGCACGTCGGAGATACAAAAGTGACCACCGGGTTTCAACACGCGCATGATTTCCGAAATTGCTTTTTCTTTGTCAGGTACGAGGTTGAGTACGCAATTTGAAATGACAACATCGAACTGGTTGTCTTTAAAGGGCATGTTATCTATATCGCCCAACATGAAGTTCATATTGTCAAATCCTGCCTTTCGCACATTGTGCCTGGCTTTTTCCACCATTTCCTCAGAAAAATCAATTCCGGTAACATGGCCTGAACTTCCGGTGATGGAACGGACCACAAAGCAGTCGCTGCCGGCACCGCTTCCCAGATCAAGTACCCTGTCTCCGGCTTTGATATTGGCCGCTCGTGTGGGAACGCCGCAACCCAGGCCCAGGTCTGCATCGGCGTTGTATCCATTTTCTTCGTGGTAATCTGTAGCACTCATGCTGATGTTGCCACCCTCGCCGCAGCATCCTGGGGTGTCACAACAAGAGCTGTTGTCCATGGGCAAAGATTGCCTGGCAATTCCGGAATATTTTTCCTTAACCGCCGCTTTCTTTTCTTTATCGTTCATGTTGCAATTCGTTTTGTGTATTGGGTAGTAAAAAGGGGTCGCTATTTGACATTAATTGCAACATCCGCCTTTTTTTTCCAAACCGTGTATGCGAAAACCTTCCGGGCTAAAGTCGATGCTGGTATTTTTTATTTGCTCGAGCAGATCGTTAGCCACGAAAAAGTCAATGCCCTCAAGCGTGAGTACGGTTTCATCCTCTGCCGGATGCGGAGCTATGTCCAAACCAGGTGCCGGACCACAGCATCCCTCGCTGGAAAAGATTCTGATACCGGCGTTTGGGTTGTCATAATTTTTAAGAACTTTTTTCAGCTCGCTGGCTGCTTGTTCTGTAATTGTCATAATTTATTTGTTTTAAAGATTACTAAATTGTTATATTCCTTTGATGCTTCAATATGTTTTTTAACAATGTTGCTCATTACGACATGCTTCTCTTTGCTTGAAATCCTAATATAAGTTACAAATCATGTTACAACAAGAAGAATCACTCGTATTGTTCTCACAGCACTTCGAAGACTGACTCTGAGATTCACAACAAACTGAGTCCAATTTTTCTTCAATACCGACGACTTCCCGGATAGCTTCTTTATAGAGGTCACTATTTAGCTACATACAATCCGGTCATTGATTACCAGTGATGGCAAAACCCATGTACTGTATGTTTGCAATTGATCAATTGAGTCAATAATTTTGATATTTGCTTCGGTGTCAGACAATTTTACCGCTTTCTCTATCTTTGCAATCATCCTATTACATTTTCCGCATTTTTTAGGAGGGCACAATATTTCAATTTTGTTTGTCATGTTAACAACTTTTCATGAAACATCATCCCAGGCCAAAATGTTTATTCTGGTCAAAGCTGATGAAAAGTTTCAACGAACTGAGCATTATTCTTTCACGGTTCCTTTGATCCTTAGCACTACCCTTTTATTTACTGCATTGGATGATACAGTGATTGATTTGTTAAACGACCCTACCCTGGCTGTATTGTATTTGACTTTTATAACACCAGTTTCGCCAGGCTGTATTGGCTTTCTTGGCCAGGTAGGCACTGTGCAGCCACAGGATGCACGAACATTGCTTAACATCAAAGGCTTTTCCCCTGTGTTTGTAAACTTGAATTCGCAATTGCCATCAGCGTCCTTCTGAATGGTTCCATAATCGTGGGTTGTTTTTTCAAAAACAATTGAGTCGGTTTTTTCAGATTGGATGTTCTGTGCAGAAAGACCAATGCCTGCAATGCAAATGAGTGATAATAATGCAACTAATTTTTTCATAATATTATTTTTTTTAAATGTTAATAATATGTTCCTGTTAAATTAATTCCCGGATTTGCAGCTACACGTAAAATCATAAATGGAATCATCCAAAAAAGCATTGAGGGTTGATTTCACTGCCTGCAGTTTTTCCATATCCAGGCAGTAATGGATTTTGAGTCCTTCATTTTTGCATTGAAGTATGCCGACCGAGCGTAACTCTTTTAAGTGCTGGGATACGGTTGTTCTACCCAATGGCAAATAATTGGAGATATTGCTGGTTTTTATTTCTTTTTCCCTGGAAAGCAATTGAATGATTGCAATACGAGCAGGGTGGGATAAAATCCTGGAATATTTTGCAATTTTTTGCTGCTCCTGATTAAACTCTGATGATTTATTGTTTGTCATTGCTGCTTTGTTAAATGTTGCAAACATACGACATAAAATTTAGAATAAAATAAAATAAAATATCCTTTAATCTATTTTAACACCAAAAGAAGCAGCACTCATGCTAATATCGCCATTTTCGCCGCAGCATCCGGGGATGTCAAAGCAAGAGCTGTTATCCATTGGCAAAGATTGCCTGGCGATCCCGGAATATTTTTCCTTAACCACCGCTTTCTTTTCCTTATCGTTCATACAGAAATTCTGGTTTTGAAGTGACTTTCAATATTTAGTTTTCACCTGACTTAGTCGCAACAACTGTTCTTTTTGGGAAATCCATGAATCCGGAAGCCATCGGGGCTGAGTTCGATCAGGGTATATTCCATTTTATCTACCAGTTCATTGGCAACATAAAAATTGATGCCATCGATTTCGATTTGGGTGTCATCAAAACCTGGTTCGCTGGCCACGTCCATGGCAGAGGAGGGGCCGCAACATCCCTGGCTAGCGTAAATTTTAATGCCTGCTTCGGGGCTGTCCTGTTTTTCAAGAATGTCTTTGAGTTGAGCTGCTGCTTGTTCTGAAATTTTCATAATGTTATTGTTTAATTAATTATTTTGTTATTTATCTCCCGAAAAGGCGCAAAGGGCACAAAGTGTTGTTATCATATTTTTCTTTGTGTGCTTAGTATCTTAGTGGGAGTACTTTTGTTAGCGCTGTTCCGCTGTATTTTGTTGTTTCCCACAAAGGCACAAAGTCCACAAAGTGTTATTCCGGGGTATCATTAATTTATTTTCCACAAAATGTTATAATAATTCTCCCAATATTTTACGATGTATTCCTTTCTTAATAAAGTCAACATT
>JAQIDD010000110.1 GCA_027858215.1 Candidatus Delongbacteria bacterium
CATACATGATTTTATCATTTTCTATAAAATTAACCTTTTTCCGGTAATTCGACACAAATTCCTCAATAAATTTTGATGATTTCTTTCCTTTTCGGAAATCAAAAGCCTGAGCAGCAATAAATAACTCAATCGCAAGAATACGTTCAAGGTTATTTACCACTTTAAACATTTTGGTAGCAGAATTTGCCCCCATACTAACATGGTCTTCCTGCCCCTGGGATGATTCTATTGAATCAACAGAACAAGGCATTGATAACTGCTTGTTTTGATTTACAATGGAAGCAGCGGTGTATTGAGGAATCATAAAACCTGAGTTCAATCCGGGATTAGCAACAAGGAAATGCGGCAATTCTCGTTTTCCAGAAAGCAACTGATAGGAACGACGCTCAGAAATATTCCCCAGTTCAGACAATGCCATGGTTAAATAATCGAAAACCAAAGCAAGCGGCTGCCCGTGAAAATTCCCTCCTGAGATAATCCGATCATCATCGGGGAAAATCGTCGGATTATCCGTTACTGAATTGATTTCAGTCAGCACAACCGATGTCACATGCTCAACAGCATCCTGAGTGGCTCCATGTACCTGTGGAATGCACCGGAATGAATACGGGTCTTGTACGTGATTTTTTGTGGTCCCGATCATTTCTGATCCTTTCAGGATGTTACGGAAATAATGAGCAATATTGATTTGTCCTTTATGCGGACGGATGGTATGCAAACCATCGTAAAACGGAGCTAGGCTACCATCAAATGCTTCAAGGGAAATGGCTGCAATGATATTTGCCAATTCTGATAATTTCTGAATTCGCAACAGTGAATAAACTCCGTAAGCAGCCATAAACTGTGTGCCGTTAAGCATTGCAAGGCCTTCTTTAGCAGCAAGCTTGATGGGTTTTAAGTTTTCAGCGGCAAGGGCTTCGGAAGCTTTAATGCATTTGCCATTATAATACACCTCTCCCATTCCCAACATAGGCAATACCATATGAGCCAAGGGAGCCAGATCGCCGGAAGCACCGAGTGAGCCCTGTTCAAAAACCACAGGAATGATATCGCGGTTATAAAGTTCTGACAACATAATAACCGTATCCGGAAACACGCCCGAATTACCCAGGCTCAATGCGTGTATCTTCAACAGCATCATCAATTTCACAATGATAATATCAACCCTGTCACCGGTGCCACAGGCATGTGATTTCACCAGATTTTCCTGCAACTGTGATAAATCCTCTTTCGAAACGGACACATCATAAAGCGATCCAAATCCGGTATTGATACCATAAATCGGTTGATGCTGCTTTTCCATTTTTTCATGCAGATACCGGCGGCATTTTTCTATGGAATCCAGTGACCTCTGACTTACTCTAATTTCGGCCTTGTCGTTTATGATTTCTTTAATCACATTCAAGCTTAAGGGCTCCGGGGATATTTCATGTATTTTCATAGGCTAACTTTAAAATGGACTTCAATTTTTAATACATGCGAATGTAAGGTATTCCTGATTTATAAAAAAGCAAAACACCTTATTATCTAAGCATTGCACAAAAAAAAACCCTGATTAGCACCAGGGTTTCATAAACATAACACATGTATGTTTCGATAAAATTACTTTTTGCCTAACAGATTATTCAGGTCTTCTTCTGTGGCAGGGCGTTTTTCCACCACTTCATAATCAAATTTCAGTTCTTTCCCTGCGAGGGGATGATTAAAATCAACCACAACGGTTTCCGGTTTTATTTCTTTCACCACAACAGGAATCGGGCCCTGCTGAGTTTGAGCCTGTAGCTGCAATCCTTCTTCCAGATCAAGGTCTTCAGGGAACTGGGTTTTCGGTACATCCTGAATGGCTTTTTCATCCACTTCGCCATAAGCTTCTGCCGGGGGGATGGTAACGGATTTTTCCTCGCCTTTTTTAGCTTCTTTTACAGATTTTTCAAGACCGGGAATCAGCATGCCGATATCAAGAATAAACGCTAAGGGTTCCTTACCTTCAGAACTGTCAAAAACAGCTCCATCACCAAGTGCCCCTGTGTAATGAATTTTTACAAAATCTTTTCCATTGATGTCAATATCCATAATATTTAATTTTTGTTGGGAACCATGGTTCCCTGTTTTCAATTCTAATACGTTACAAAGCTATCAATTATTATATGCAGTTACAAAATTATTGAGGGTTAAATAATTAAAGCCACAGAATACACCTCGGCAGCCTCTCCACTGCCAACATGACCAATTTTTTCGGATGTGGTTGCTTTAACAGAAACAGCACCAATACTTAAGTGACAAGATTCAGCAATGTTCTTTCTCATCCCGGGAATGTAATGTTGCAGATAGGGCTTTTCCATCACAATAGTAGCATCTATATTTTGAAGTGTAAAACCTTCATTCTCCAACATAAAAACAGTATCTTTCAACAATTCAAGCGATGATATGCCGGCAAACCGTTCATCGGTATCCGGAAAATGTTTTCCTATATCTCCCAGGGCTGCTGCTCCGAGGATAGCATCACATATAGCATGCAAAAGCACATCCCCGTCAGAATGTGCTTTAAACTTTTTATTGAATGGAATCTTTATGCCTCCCAGTACAATATTACTACCGGATTCAAGCCTGTGCAGATCGTATCCAAAGCCTACCCTCACAATATTATCCTTCTACTTCCTGTGCGCCAAGATCAAATGTAAGTGTAAAACGCAGGGTATTGGCCAGTGGTGAAGTATTGAAATTCCCGGTTGGGATCAGGTAGGCAAAATCAAGCCCAAACACGTTCAGTTTCATCCCTGCGCCAAGGGTAAAATATTTCCTGGCTCCTTTGAATTGATGCTCCAGAAAATAGCCTGCACGCAACGCAAACCGTTCGCTGTACCAATATTCAGCACCAATACTCCATGATATTTCAGCAAATTCTTCACCTACAACAGATCCATAACCATTTTCAGGACCGGGAGCATCGTACCATGACTGGAACAAAGCAGACGGCACGGAAATTTCATCATCTTTTCCGGCTTTGATAATTTCGAAAGATTGTTCTATTGTATCCCCGGCATCTGTAACCTCACCGGCTGAATAATAAACCGGTGGCGTTGGCACAAGCAGTTTATTCATATCCAGAGCAACACCAACCTTATTGTATTCATCAATTTCGAGCTGATAATAAACACCTGTTCTGAAATTGGTAGGAATAAAATCCCTGTTTTCATTGCTGGAGTAAGACATTTTAGCACCGATATTACTGATATTGATCCCCCAGTTTAACAAGCCATTCATACCACTGAATCCCATATCATCGTTGGTATAAAAGAAGGCAACATCACCTGCTACAGACTGTCCCGGGTTGGTATGTACACCACCAACTTCAATTCCACCGGTTAAATCTGAACGGATATAACGTAAAGCAACGGCTCCTGAGAAATTTTGCCCCAGCAATCTACTGTAACCAACATCCAATGCAAATTCATTGGGTTGATGGGTTTTCAGTGGCTGATTATTGTAATCCCTGAAAGGAATTTCTCCCATATCAAAATACATGAGCGAGGCGGACAACATATTTTCATTATCGAGCCTGTAATATCCTGCTAAATAAGCCAGGTTCATATCATCAATAATATTCCTCAGCCACGGGGTATATGAAAGCGCAATGCCCATTTCATCTTCGGCAAAAACATACTTTGCCGGGTTCCAGTGTTGAGAATTGGGGTCAGGTGATGTAGCTACACCAGCATCACCCATAGCACCGGCACGTGTATCGGGAGCTATTATTAAAAACGGAACAGCCGTGGTAATCACGTTGTTTTCCAAATCTCTGCCAATCGGGTCTTCATCAAACTGGCTAAATGCCTCGGAGGCAAAAACGCAAAGCACAAATAATGCAA
>JAQIDD010000118.1 GCA_027858215.1 Candidatus Delongbacteria bacterium
CTTAATTTTATTCATTCATTTTTTATCAAAATACAAACAAAAACGACACTCATGAAAAGCGTAATCATTGCCATTATTTTAGCCTGTGTTGCCACTGTTAATTACAGCCAGAATATCGTGCTGAACCCCGGTTTTGAAAACAATTTCGTTTATTGGATGTATGCTTCCGATTTTCCGGGTGTCACTGATTTTTCAATTGATAACAGCACTGTACATTCAGGTTCATCTAGTGCAAGAATCACTGTTACTGACAGCAGCTCAAACACAGCCATCATTGCTCAAAACCTCGCAGTAACGGAACACAAACATTATAAATTCAGTTTTTGGATTAAGACCGACAACATCGAACAATATGTGCTTCCCTACACAAAATTCCTGGATGACACGGTGCGGGTTTTTGAAAACTTTTATTGCCCGTCAGGCAATGTGAACGAATGGAAAAAAATACAGTCACAGTTCACAGCACCTGAAGGCACTGATAATTTGAACTTGTTCATCTTCATGTTTGGAAAAGGGACCATGTGGCTTGATGATTTTGTGTTTACAGAGCTTTCAGAAAATTCGAGTTCCGATTTTCATGTCACCATTGCAGAAGAAACCGGGTATTTTAAACATTTGTTTTCAGCCAATGGCCCCGGTCCTGTTAATGAAAGCCATGCCAACAACTACATTGACAAATTCCAGTCTATGGGGATTGAATATGTGCGTACCCACGATTACCTGTATTCGTTTGACCACAGCGTAATTTTTCCGGATACCACCAAAGACCCGCTCAATCCTGACGCATACAATTTTACAAGCACCGATACCTGTGTCGAAAACATCATCAATGCAGGTGGAAAAGTGTTTTATCGTTTCGGGGAAAGTGCCCATTATCCACCCGATGGTTTTACCCCTGCTGACAAAGAAAAGTGGGCTCAGGTATGTGTGCAAATACTGAAACACTACAACGACGGATGGAACAACGGGTACAATTATAACATCGAATACACTGAAATATGGAATGAGCCCGACCTCCCGGATTTCTGGTCTGGTGATGTACAGGAATACATTGCATTGTATCGGATAGCTGCAAACAAAATAAAAGATTATGACCCGGACATCAAAGTGGGTGGCCCGGCTGTATCTAACCCTTATGACGGGTCTTTTATGGATGTGTTTCTGGATTCAGTTTCAACCTACAACCTGCCTGCTGATTTCATCTCATACCATTTGTATTATCATCCCAATCCTTATTACTTTTTGTACACCAACGAAATGGTCAGGCAAAAAACAGATGCATTCGGATTGACTGATATTGAACTGATTAATACAGAATGGAATTCCTATATGTTCAATTTCGAACTGCAATGGGAATATGGGATGTTTGATGCTCTGAACGCTGCCACACTTGCTTCGGCATTGCATTACATGCAGCAAAGTACCATCGGTAAATTGTTCAGGTACGCATTCATCAACACATGGTTTGGCCTGATAAGCATGGAAGACGAATGGTACAAGCCCGGCCTTGCCATGCGTTCAGCGTATGAAGTCATGCATGCCAACAAACAACTTGAAACTTCAGGAAGCGATAGCCTGGGAAAAACCATCACGGCAGCACGGGATACCACTACTCAACAAATAAAAATAATGATTGCAGACAACGCCTCTGCCGACACAGCTTATCATTTGTTTGTTGACAACATTGAAAATAATGTCAGTTATAATTATGAAATTTACCGCATAGATTCCCTTCACAACCATGAACTGGTGAACAGTGGAAATGTTAACAATCAACAGCCTGATATTACACAATATGCTAAACCGCCGTATGTTGATCTCATCATCCTGGATAAAATCGTGTCCGAACCAGTCAAAGCCATGCAACATAACATTGCCGTTTATCCAAATCCTGCAGATGATTACCTTATTATACATTCAATTGATAATTCCCCTGTGGACATCAAAATATGCACACAAAACGGCCAGATCATCACTGCTTTTGATAACATCACTCATAAAAAAATCCCCACGGCACAGTTTTCATCCGGCACATATATTGTCAATGTGTATCAAAACCACAGCTTAAAAGAAAGCCGGAAAATTGTTATTTCAGATAAGTGATGGGAACTAATCAGTATCAGCAAAAGTAGCTCCTCACCGCAGAAACAGAGAGTCGCAAAGGTTTAAAATTTGTAAATTGAACTGTTAACAACGGTTAATAAATGTTAATAATGGTTAAAATCGGTTATTTATGAGAAATCGCTGTTCTATGAAATAAGATTTATCACCACCTCATTTAACCTAAAATAATCAAACCATATAAGGCATTATAAGAAAAACTTATATGACCTTATAATCCTTATATGGTTCAAAACAACCGTTATTAACGGTCTATGTGGCCAATATTTCCCATTTCCCTGTCTGCGTCTCTGCGGTAACAGGCGGTAAAAAATGTATTTGCCTGAATAGTTAAGCTTTTTTTAATTTTAGCACTGAGTAGTTATAATTGATGTTTTTTTCTGACATCAGACAAATGGCACTCTACCCCTCATAATTTGTGTTTCCCAGCGTGTGACAGGTAAAAATTTATGGAATTTTTCGCTGTGATACATCTCATAATCAAAATGTGAAACCTAAAACTTTTAAGATTATGAAAACTTCAAGTATTATCATCGCTCTATTGGTCCTCAACCTGAATGCTTTTTCACAGGCTATGATTTCCGGAAAAGTAACGGACAAAGAAAAAAATCCCATTGAAAATGCCAGTGTTTATTTGTACAAAAACTCAAACAAAATCTCTGTACAAAAAACAGATGCAACCGGATTGTATGCATTTAAAAACCTTAAGCCAGGCACATACAACCTGTTTGCAAACGCTGACCATTATCAGAAAGCCCTCCTCCAATCAGCAGTATTGGGAACAAATTCCACACTCACCCTTCATTTTGTGCTCAAGGCTGAAACAACCATTGTTGAATTGGATGCAGAAACCGAAACTAAAAAAGATAAAAAAGAGAAATCCAGCCACGTTTGTCTGGAAGCAATGTCTAATGACCGTTCGGTTAATACCGTGGCATGTGGAGGTATTTCCCGTCAAAGCTATACGGGTTACGATTACAATCAGATTCAACACAACACCGAATCGTACGATTATATTGAAGAAAACAATTTTAAAACCGCATACGACAATCCGCTTTCCACTTTTTCAATAGATGTAGATCGCGCTTCATATTCCAATGTCAGGCGGTTTATCCGTAACAACCAGGCTCCACCAAAAGATGCCGTGCGTGTTGAAGAAATGATCAATTATTTTGATTACGATTATCCCCAGCCTGAAAACGGACATCCTTTTTCCATCAACACTGAAATGTCCACATGCCCATGGAACGAAAATCATGAATTACTAATGATCGGCCTCAAAGGAAAAGAAACGCAGGACACAGAAATTCCAGCTTCCAACATTGTCTTTTTGATTGACGTTTCAGGCTCCATGCAATCACCCAATAAGCTACCCTTGTTAAAAAAATCGTTCAATATCCTGGTAGAAAAACTGCGCCCCGAAGACCGTGTGGCCATAGTAGTATATGCCGGAAGTGCCGGAGCGGTACTTGAAAGCACCCCCGGGGATGAAAAATTAAAGATCAGTGAAGTGCTCGATCGCCTTTCTGCCGGAGGAAGCACTGCAGGCGGAGCAGGCATTAATCTGGCATACAAAATTGCCAAGGAAAATTACAACCCCAATCTCAACAAGCGTGTTATTTAGGCTACTGACGGCGACTTTAATGTTGGTGCCAGCAGCGATGCAGCCATGGAAAGGCTGATTGAAGAAAAACGCAACGACGGGATTTTCCTTACCATACTTGGCTTCGGCATGGGCAATTACAAAGATTCCAAAATGGAAAAATTGTCCAACAAAGGCAATGGAAATTACGCTTATATAGATAACATCCTGGAAGCCAAAAAAATGTTTGCAGATGAAATCTGGGGAACCCTTTATACCATCGCAAAAGATGTGAAATTTCAGATTGAATTTAACCCTGCCCATGTCAAAGCATACCGTTTGGTTGGATATGAAAACAGGTTGCTTAACAAAGAAGATTTCAACGATGATAAAAAAGATGCCGGTGAAATTGGTGCAGGCCATTGTGTAACAGCGCTTTTTGAAATCATTCCTGCCGGTTCCGATGAAAAAGTTGGTGATGTGGATGATCTGATCTATCAGCAAAGGAAACTCAATAAATCAAAAAGCATACTGACATTAAAATTAAGATACAAAGCACCTGATGAAGATAATAGCCGTTTGATCACAAAAAACCTGAAAAAATCCGATGTGTATACAACATCTGTGTCAGATAACTTTAAGCAGGCTGCCTCTGTGGCCATGTTTGGCATGATACTCAGGGACAGTGAATTCAAAGCGGATGCAAGTTATAGCAAAACACTTGCACTGGCCAAATCCGCCCGCGGAGATGATGCTTTCGGCTACAGGCAGGAATACATTACCATAATAGAATCAGCTCAATACCTGAAATAATGTTGTTGTTTTCCATGTAAACAATAAAGCCACCGGAATTCTGGTGGCTTTATTTTTTTTGGGGTTTCTTGCTTTGCCTTACAATTCTTTTTTTGCAAGGTACCAATCCACCATTTCGTAATCGCTTTTTTCTCTTTCTGCCATGGATTCCAAATCAGACGGTGCAGGAACAATCACTTTATCTCCCGGCTGCCAGTCAAGTGGAAGCGCTACACCATGTTCTGCAGATGTCTGAAGGGCTTTCAGTACGCGGAGTATCTCATCCATGTTACGCCCCACATTCAGGGGATAATACATGATCAAACGGATTTTCACTTTTGGATCAATGAAATATACCGCCCTTACGGCAGCAGTTTCAGCTTCATTGGGCTGCACCATGCCATACAATTTTGACACTTTCATGTCAATATCAGCAATGATAGGAAAATTAAAATACACACCTGTGTTTTTCTTTGCGTTGTTTACCCATGCCAGGTGAGAATGAATGCTGTCAATGCTCAAACCCATGAGTTTTGTGCTTTACAATACATTAGCAATACAAAAGTTTATTTGCCCATTTTTATAACAATACCCCGGCCTTTAACTTCGTTATGATTTTGTATTCACTGAAAAAAGGAAAAATGAAAAAAAACACTCCCCTATGGATCGTATGGATCGGTGCTATTCTTTTTACCATCCTGTTCCACAACAAAACCACTGGTATCAACCTCATTATTTTTAATGCCTTTGTTGTTGGATGCCTGATAATGTTCAAAGGTTTTAACAAACAGAACATGCATCATATTGTATTGTTGTCCGGGGTCATTATTACGCTGTTAACCGGTTTCTTTTTCCATTCACCACTGGCCATCACAATGAATTACATATCGCTGATTCTGTTTTCTGCAGCCTTTTTGTTTCCACAGATAAGGGGTGTCCATACCCTAACCGGCATCAGTTTTCTGAACATCGGGTTTTCAATTGCCGAATTTTTCTCGCGGACATTTAACATAAAAACCTACAAATCAAAAGCCATGAAAAAAATGGCAACATGGCTCACCATTACGATTATTCCACTTGCCATTATCATCGTTTTTATTGTGCTGTACAGCAATGCAAATCCATGGTTTAATACGCTTGTCACCAATACATTTGAAGCCATTAACACGATGTTGATAACCATATTTGGCGAAATTCACTGGAGTTTCATCTGGACCCTGACACTGGGCTTATTTTTTGTAATCTGGCTTCTTTTGGGCAAAGCCCACTCAGGAGTAGTCAAGGCAGAATCAACCAAAAGCGATGAGTTGAAAAGAAAAAAATCAAAATTCCGCTACAGAGGCAAAATGACAGGGCTAAAAACAGAATACCGGTCAGCCATGATACTGCTTGTTGCCATGAATGTAATTTTACTGATTGTCAATTTCCTGGACATAAAAAACGTATGGTTTGGTTTTGAATGGCAAGGCGATTACCTGAAACAATTTGTGCATGAAGGCACATGGTTACTGATCATTTCCATACTCCTGTCCATCGGGATAATTCTGTTTTATTTCAGAAAAAATCTCAATTTCGCATCTTTCAGTAAACCTTTGAAAGTATTGGCCTATGCCTGGATGACGCAAAATTTCATTTTGGCTTTGTCAGTGGCTGTACGAAACCTACATTATATTTCGTATTTCAACCTTGCCTATAAACGCATAGCGGTATTCTTTTTTCTAATGGCAGTAGTGGTCGGACTGATCACTGTGATCATAAAAATACGCAAGCCGGGCACTGCATTTTTCCTGTTGAGAACCAACAGCCTTGCGGTTTACATCATACTCGTCGGTATGTGTCTGGTTAACTGGGATGTATTCATCGCCAAATACAATTTCAGGCACGCTGATACTGCTTTTTTGCATCTTAATTTCATGCAAAATCTGGACAACCGTGCACTGCCATGGCTTATCAGGGATTCATCAGAACTTGCATCCATCAAACAAACCCAGTATAAAACCTTTGATTTTGCCCGTGATGATATTTACATGACACCTGAAGCCTACCAGGCGCGAATCAAATGGAAACGGGATGAGTTTATTTCGACGTGGGAAGAAAAACACTGGCTATCGTGGAATCCTGCCGAACACAGGGCATATCAATTGCTTACAGGCAAATAAAGCTTCCTGTCCTTTGAGGCATATTCAAGACAGGCTTTCCAGTCATCAGCATAAGCATCCCTGATTTGTTTCAGTTTTTTCGGAGGCACAATGGGCGCATCTGTTTTGCCTTTCACAGGCAAAAACTGTCCGAAAAATGCCAGTGTATGTATCATTGCGGCACGTAATTTTTTTCTGAATCTACCATGTTTCTTCTCATCAAAAGAAAAGCACCGGTTGAATTTGAGTAGCAGTTTCAATTGCTTTTCTGAAAAAGAATAATTGACTTTGTTCATTTTCACATCACTAAAATCAACCTCAGCATCACAATACGAGGCCAGCAATCCGATGATTTGTTCAGGGGCATTTTTTATTTCCTCCTGGAAAATCACAAGTGGCCTGGGCGTAAATAAAGATTCAATGGTATTGATGATTTCCCTGTACCTAAGGTGTTCCCGACGAAAAAAACCATTGTTTGGCTCCAAATTAAAAAACGAGTTAAAATCCATTGTCCCGCTTTTCCGGATGTGATATTTATACTTTGACGCTATCCACTTATCATGCCGGCGAAGGACAATAATTATGCGTGTATCCGGGTATTTTTCCGCTATGGTGTACAGACCCCGGGAATTAGGTTTGCCTTTTCCCAAATCCATCTCAGTAGATAGTAAGATCGGCTTATCAGCAGTTGCAATGATTTCATCATGGATGCCGAATGCGTGTTTTCGCACATAAGTTATGCCTTTAAATGCCGGGAAAACATTGCGCTGCAAGTAGGTTGATGCCGTTCTGGGCAAGCCTGCATGAAATGTTATGTTTTGTTCTTTTGGCATAATCGCATTGGCTTTGACGAATATTACTAATCCGTCCGCTTTTTTCTAAATAGCCCACCACACAGGTTTTGTCAAAAACCATTTTGTCAACAGGCAAAAGAAAGGCTAAAAATAACACATCATACTGTATGAATCAAACATTTGCTTCGTAAAATAATTTATGTATCTTTGTTGCTCATAAAACCTGTATTTATGAAAAAATCATTAAGCATTTTAGGACTTACTTTTTTGTTGATATGCAATGTATTGTATGCCCAAACCACTGTATCAGACGGAGATTGGACAAACCCTTCAACCTGGGGCGGCACACTGCCAATGGGGACTGGCACTGTAGTTATAAACCACAATGTAACGCTGGACACCGACTATAGCCACACATCAGGCACAATTACAATCAATGCATCCGGAACCTTAACCAGTAGTTCACCTGGCCGGGGATTTAGCTTGAATTATCCCAACGGCACAGCAAACCTCACTGTTGATGGAACTTTTCAGATTGCCAGAACCATGTTGAATTCAGGCATTGTTACAAACAATGGCACCATTGATGCTGACAGCCTGCTCAATTCTGCCTCGCTGATCAACGCTGACGGAGCTACGATAGAGGCTTCACAATTTATGAATAATACGGGCGGAATGATAGAGAACCAGGGACAGATCATTGCCACCAATTTTTTAAACCTAGATACATGCCTTAATTACAGCGAGATAACCACAACTGATTTACACAATAGCAAGTATTTTAACAATGCAGCTGACGGGAACATCACTGTCAATCATGATTTTTCCAATTCAGATACACTGGCCAGTCCGGCTGATTTTATAAACGACGGGATGGTTGAAGTTTATCACAACTGGAGAAATACACAAGCTGTATCAGGATCTGGCAGGTTTTGCATACAGAATAACACAAACAATGCCGGGGATATGTCAGGCGATTTCGACTTTTGCGACGTGACAGGAGAAAACATTGATTTAAATACCGGAACCATTGCAGGAACAATTACATTCTGCCTTTATCCTTGTTTTTCTAAAATCACATCATCAGGTAAGCAGGAAGACGTTTCTGTGTTCCCAAATCCTTCCGGTGGAATATTGCATATTCAAAGCACATCCGAACTGGCAAAGGTTGAAATCAAAAACATCCTGGGAAAAAATATATATTCCAGTCAGCCTGGTAAAAAAACATTCAAAATTGATTTGAGCAATCTCACCCCCGGGATTTATATTATTATGATATCTGATAAGAATAAAATATTAAAAACAGAAAAAATCATCATCAATTAACCAGATAGTGAACATTGTTACACAAAAAAGGGAAGGCCTAAAAACCTTCCCTTTTCTGCAATACATCACCCGCTTATTTTATTGAAATTTTCTTTTTAACTTCTTCACGAGGTGATGTTTTCGGTATGACAATGAGCAAAATACCTTTGTCAAATTTTGCCTGGATGTCATCTTCCCTGGCATCTTCAGGCAATTCAAAGGTCCGTGTAAAACTGCTCATGCCAAATTCACAGCGGTAATACTTTTCATCTTTGGATTCATCTTCTTTTTC
>JAQIDD010000124.1 GCA_027858215.1 Candidatus Delongbacteria bacterium
GGTATGATTTGCGACGAAACCGGGGGCAGAAAAATTCTCCGAGTTTATATATATTTACCGGGATTAATGGTTTTTGGTTTAACCCCAAAGCGCAATACACCGATGGGGAATGGCATGCACTACAGCCACTTGGAACGGAGGGACAAGGGCGTGTTGCCACTCGTGAACCCTATCAAAGGATTTCATGGTCTGTTCCCATTGGTTTTGGTATGAATTTTTTACTTGACCGAAACTGGGGGGTTGGTTTTGAATTGGGTGCTAGATATTCAGGAACTGATTACATTGATGATGTGAGCACAACTTACGTAGATCCCAATCTTTTTGATGATCCGATAGCCAGGTTTTTTGCTGACAGATCAGATGAATGGGACGGATCTGCTGTGTATACCCAGCGTGGTGATTCAAATTATAATGATGCGTATGTATTTATGACACTCAATGTGTCTTATAAATTACGCCCCAAAGGACCAGGAGTGCCAAAATTCTAATAAATTTGTTTCTGTTGATACTATTTTGTGTCGTTGCCCGTTAGCATAACAATCTTTTTCTGGAAATTTTCTTATGGATGTGATTAAAAATAATAACATAAAGATAACTATTCGCCACATATCCCTGAGCTTTGTTTTTATCATCTTATCATTTTCTCTACATGCACAACAAGCAGGGGAGATCGGCATTCATGCCGGAGGATCGTATTATCTCGGTGAGATAAATTGGGGAAAGCCTTTTTATTCACCACGTCTTAATGTGGGTGCATTTTATAAACAACACATAAATTCTCGGGTGCTAATCAAATACGGAGCACTATATACACACCTTCAGGGTGATGATGAAGATTCTCGTTTTCGGTATCAAAGACTGCGCGATGCCCGTTTTGAACCAACCCTTTTTGAAGCTGCAGCTCAGGTAGAATTTCACTTTCTTCTTTATGAACTCGGCAAAACAAAAGATAATTTTTATACTCCCTATGTTGACCTGGGTCTTGGCGGATGTTATGCGCGGGAATCATCAAACCATGTTTTTACCGTTATTATACCTATGGCTGTAGGTATTAAAATGAATCTGACCAGACGAATTGTTGTTGGAGCTGAATGGGCATTCAGAAAAACATATTCCGATATGCTTGATAACCTTACTGGTGAAGATCTTGATTTATACGAACAGGCAAAGGTCCCGTTAAGTAATACAAATGATGTGAAACAACATGGGTTCATGACAAATGATGATTGGTATTCTTATGCAGCGGTGACACTCTCATATATTTTCAGTATTGGCTCAGAGTGTCATGCATATTATTAATTTTGCACAGAATGGCAGATTTGAAAAACAAAATAAATAAAGAGAAGTTACCACAACATATTGCCATCATTATGGATGGCAATGGCAGATGGGCAAAAAAAAGGGGTGGAATCCGTATAATAGGACACCGTGCCGGTGCGAAATCTGTGAAAAATGTTGCTGAAGCATCTGCTGAACTGGGTGTTAAATACCTGACATTGTATGCTTTTTCAACTGAGAATTGGAATAGACCAAAAGATGAAGTAAGCAACCTGATGGAACTCCTGATTGAAAATTTACAAAAAGAAATAAAAACGCTTTTGAATAATGATATTTCCCTCAATGTCATTGGAGATACATCTATGTTGCCTGATAAAGTACAAAAGAACCTCAATAAAACAATTGATGAAACAAAACACGGAAAACGTATGTGCCTGTCACTGGCATTATCATACTCCGGGCGGTGGGATATTATTCAGGCGTGTCAGACCATTGCCATGAAAGTAAAACAAAAGGAATTAAACCCGGAAGACATTGATCAAAATATGTTTGTTCAATACCTTTCAACTATGGGCATGCCTGATCCTGAACTTTTGATCAGAACCAGCGGGGAAAAAAGAATAAGTAACTATATGATTTATCAAATGGCTTATACTGAGTTGTACTTTACAAAAACCCTGTGGCCTGATTTCTCAAAAAATCACCTTTATAAGGCAATACTGGATTTTCAAACCAGAGAAAGAAGATTTGGTAAAACGAGTGAACAATTGTAAGCGTGGATGGAATGAAAAAATTTAGTTTTAATATTATTGTATTGCTTTTTTTCAGTATTACACTAACAGCACAAGTATCTTTAAAAGATAAATTGAGTCGTATTAATTATGCCAACCCCGAAGAATATGTTATCGGTGGGATTCAGATTTCCGGTGTGCAATACCTTGACCAAAATGTGATCATTCATCTTACAGGAATGCAGGTAGGAGATACTATTATGGTTCCTGGTGAAAAAGTAACAAATGCCATTGAAAAACTGTGGGATCAGGGCTTGTTTTCAGAGGTAAAAATTGTTGCAGACCGTATCATTGATGATAAAATATTCCTGGATATCATGTTGTCTGAAAGACCACGGCTGTCCAAATTTTCGTTTAAGGGTATCAAAAAAGGGGAAGCTGATGATCTGCGCGAGAACCTTAAGCTTGTCAAAGGTTCGCAGGTGACAGACAACCTACTGATGAACATACGTTCCGGCACAAAACGATACTTTGTCGATAAAGGGTACCTGAACGTGGAAATAAATATTGTGCAGGAAGATGATACAACCATGCCCAATTCTGTTATTCTCTTTATCAACATTGATAAGCATGATCGCATCAAAATTGAAAATCTGATTGTTGAGGGAAATGAGCATTTCAGTGATGGTAAAATCAAAAGGCTAATGAAAGATACCAAGGAAAAAACATGGTATCGTTTCTGGAAAGCTTCCAAATTCATTCGTTCTGAATTTAAAGATGACAAAAAAGCCATTATTGATAAGTACAATGAAGAAGGGTTCAGAGATGCCCGCATCCTTTATGATTCCATTCAAAAAAATGAAGAAAGCATTAACCTTGTCATTGGCATTGAAGAAGGCCAGAGATATTATTTCCGGGACATTGACTGGGTGGGAAATACCAAATACACAAACGAACAACTTTCACGCTTACTCGCCATTGAAAAAGGCGATGTGTATAACCAGAAATTGCTTGATGAACAGTTAATGGGTGAGAATTCTGTGTTTTCGCTGTATCAGGATAATGGGTATTTGTTTTCCAGCATTACTCCCGTGGAAGTCAACATTCAGCAGGATTCTATTGATCTTGAAATGCAGGTTTATGAAGGAAAACAAGCCCGTATCAATGAAGTTACCATTGATGGAAACACACGTACAAATGACCATGTCATCATCAGGGAAATACGTACCCGCCCGGGAGACCTTTATAAACGTTCAGATATTCAGCGAACCATCAGGGAATTATCCCAGTTAGGGTATTTTGATCCCGAAAAAATGAATGTAAATTTTGAACCTGATCCGGAAAAAGGCATTGTGAATCTCGAATACATTGTAGAGGAAAAACCATCAGACCAGATTGAATTGAGTGGTGGATATGGTGCTGGTATGATCGTGGGAACACTTGGCTTGACTTTCAATAACTTTTCACTGAAAAATGTTTTTAATCCAAGTGCCTACAGGCCACTGCCTGCAGGAGACGGACAACGCCTTAGCCTTAGAGCGCAGGCAAGCGGGCCATATTACCAGAATTATAGCTTTACTTTTGTTGAACCCTGGTTGGGAGGCCGTAAACCCAATTCACTTTCCGTTTCTGTGTATAATTCCAGGCAAAAATATGGTTCTGAGTCCGCACGACAGCAATTTGTCGTGACAGGTGCTTCTGCCGGGTTGGGACAACGACTTGAATGGCCTGACGATTTTTTCACTCTATACACTCAACTTGGTTATAAGCATTATAATATTCACCAATGGTCTGGTTTTATTTATGATGACGGTGCTTCCAACAACATCAATTTTACAGCAAACCTCGGACGCTCCAGCAGTGGCCCAAATCCCATTTTCCCTACCCGTGGTAGTAACATGAGCCTTTCGCTTGAGCTTACTCCTCCTTTCTCATTATTTAATAATAAGGATTACACTCCCATGAGTCCCCAGGAAAAATACAAATGGATAGAATATCATAAATGGAAATTGAAAGCGGATTGGTACACAACGTTAATGGGATCGAAAGATGGTGGCAGCCAGGCACTCGTGCTTAGATCGAAATTTGAATTCGGATTTCTGGCTTATTATAACAGTGAAATTGGACCTTCTCCGTTTGAAGGGTTCCAACTGGGTGGCGACGGACTGTACGGATATAATTTGTATGGAAGGGAAACCGTTGGACTAAGGGGATACAACAACAATTCTCTGACCCCGTCTTCAGGTGGTAATTTGTACAATAAGTTCAGTATTGAATTGCGTTATCCCCTTTCTCTTAACCCCACAGCTACTTTTTATGGATTGGCTTTTATTGAAGCAGGCAATGCGTGGAACGATTTTGCTAATTATAATCCCTTTGATATTAAACGATCAGCAGGTTTTGGAATTAGGGTGTATATGCCTATGATTGGTATGCTCGGTGTTGATTGGGGATATGGCTTTGATGAAATTGAAGGTAAAACCGGTGTTAACGGAGCTCAATTCCATTTTGTTATTGGTCAGCAATTCTGATTGTGTTATCTTTGGTCCGTTATTTGTACGTAATTTTTATGTAATACAAAAATATTGAAATTATGAAAAAAATATGCCTGACTTTATTGTTGCCCTTACTTACATTGGGTGTTTTTGCCCAGAAATATGCTTATGTGGATACAGATTATATCATGAACAATATCCCAACGTATGAAACAGCACAGCAGCAACTCAATGAGCTTTCAGATCAATGGAAAAACGAAGTGGATGAAATGAAAAATGAAATTGAGAAAATGTATGAAGATTTTAAAGCTGAAAAAGTTTTCCTGACAGAAGAGCTTAAAATGAAGCGGGAAGAAGAAATCATTCAAAAAGAAAAAGAAATGAGGGAATTGCAACAGAAGTATTTTGGCCGCGATGGTATGTTGTTCAAAAAACGGAAAGAATTACTCAAACCCATTCAGGATGATATTTTCAACGCAGTAAAAGAAATTGCCCAGGAAGGTAATTATGCTGTTATTTTTGATACTGCCAATGCAATAAACATGCTTTATACAGATCCTAAATACGATAAAAGTGATGATGTGCTAAGGAAACTTGGATATAAAAATTAAAAATACTACTTTTGTTAATCATTAAAAATAAAATATTATGTTGAGAAAAATTTCACTAATCGCAGCTATGGTACTTATTGCAGGTACAACTGTCAATAGTTTTGCACAAAAAGTAAAACTCGGATACGTCAGGGTAGAAGCTATTTTTACCGAAATGCCGGAACGCGCAGAGGCGGAACAAGCAATAACTGAATATTCCAAACAATTGGAAAATCAGTTGCAAACTATGAATGCTGAGTTTGAAAAGAAATACCAGGAATACGAAGATAAATACGAAACCTGGGGAGCTGCTGTAAGGAAAGATAAAGAACTTGAAATTCAGAATTTGCAGCAACGTATCCAGGGTTTTCAACAAAGTGCTCAAGGTGATTTGCAGCAAAAAGAACAAGAATTGCTGCAACCGATTTATGAAAAAATCAGAAACGCCATCAAAAAAGTAGGTGAAGCAGAAGGCTTTACTTATATTTATGATGCTTCAATGTTGCTCTATAAATCTGACGACAGTGAAGACCTTACCGAAAAAGTCAAGGCACAGTTAGATTTGGTGGAATAAACATCATCAAAAATGCATTAAAGACCATCTGTTTTGGTGGTCTTTTTTTATTTTTACATTATGCTTAACGCTAATAAAAGCATTGGTATTTTTGATTCAGGCCTGGGTGGTTTATCCGTATGGAAATACGTCGCTGAATTTCTTCCGCATGAATCGTTTATCTATTTTGGCGATAGCAAACATGCCCCGTACGGAGACAAATCCGATGCATTTATCACAGAACGCTGTCATCACATTACCAGGTTTTTATTGGATAAAAATGTTAAATTTATTATTGTGGCATGCAATACTGCAACCGCTGCTGCCATTGAATCCCTTAGAGAAAATTACCCGCATATACAATTTGTCGGGATGGAACCCGCCATAAAACCCGCAAGCCTGCTTTCGAAAACAGGTCACATCGGTGTGCTTGCTACCCATGGTACTTTCAAAGGAGAACTTTTTAAGCGTAACCAGGAAAAATACAAGGCTTATGTGAAAATACATTACACCGAAGGGAAAGGCCTTGTTGAACTTGCCGAACAGGGAAAAATCTATTCTGAAGAAACAGAAAATTTACTCAGACAATACCTGCATCCTTTGATGGAAAAAAACGTTGACCAACTGGTGTTGGGGTGTACGCATTATCCACTTTTTATTCCTCTTATTGAAAAAATCACACAAGGATCCATGCATATCCTTCACCCTGCAGATGCCATTGCAAAGCGAACTAAAGACCTGCTTATGCAACACCGGATTTTACAAACTCGTAAAAACCATGGTGAAAATATATTTTTT
>JAQIDD010000240.1 GCA_027858215.1 Candidatus Delongbacteria bacterium
TTGCATTGCCACGGCTGATAAACCAATGGATGACCGGAAAGTGGAATGGTTATTTAAAAATCCTGTTGGTGACGGTGGCGTATGGAATTCGTTTGCCAACCTCGTGGATAAATATGGGCTGGTTCCACAAAAAGCCATGTCTGAAACTTACCACTCTAACAACACTTCGTGGTTACGCCGGATACTAAACCGGAAATTACGTGAGCATGCGTTAGCATTACGCCACATGATACAATCAGAAAAGGATGAAGAAAATATCAGGCAACAAAAATTGAGTATGATGCATGATGTTTACCGTATTCTTGCGCTGAGCCTGGGTGTCCCTCCACAGGAATTTGAATACCGCTTTGTGGACAAAGATGATAACATCGGGAAAACAAAACAATACACTCCACTTAGTTTTTACCAGGAACATTTCCCTAAATACGATCCAGACAATTACGTTATGCTGATGAACGATCCTACCCGTGAATATTATAAGTTATATGAGATTGAGTATGACCGCAATGTGATGGAAGGACAAAACTGGCAATACATCAATTTACCAAACAAAGCACTCAAAAAGATTGCACTGGCAAGCATAAAAGACAACAAGGCCATGTATGTCAGTTGCGATGTAGGTAAACAACTCAGCAAAGATGATGGAAGCCTGCTGGTTGATAATTATGATTTTGAATCCCTGTACGGGATGGAATTCGGCATGAACAAGGCACAACGCATCAAAACCAGAGAAAGTGGTTCATCACATGCCATGTTGCTAATGGCCGTTGATGTGGATGACAATGAAAAACCCACCAAATGGCAGTTTGAAAACTCATGGGGAGCCGATTACGGACACGATGGTTACCTTACGTTTTCTGATGAATGGTTTGATGAATATCTCTTCAGAATCGTCCCGCATAAAAAACACATTGACGATGACATACTAAAAATTCTGGATGATGAGCCTGTTATGCTTCCCCCCTGGGACCCGATGTACATGCAGGACATGTAAGGTTGGTGATGCTCAAATCATTTCTCTTTCCTGCTTTTTGAGGCCACAAAGATGGTTTCTTTTTCCGGAAAGCGGTATATGTCTCTTTGTTCAGGACTAAATGATTTTAAAAAATGGTTTTCATCCACCTGAAATCCAACTGAGTGCAACCTGTCAGCATAATCCAAACCGTGCCATCGCACATGGTCATACTGGCCAAATATGCGCTCTCTTTCTTTTGGATCGGTGATACTCAAATCTTCAATGGTTTTTTCGTTGTTGTAATTTATGGGAACCTGCAACATTGCCCAACCACCCGGGTTCAACACCCGCCATATTTCTTTCATGGCTTTAATGTCGCTTGTAACATGCTCCAATACATGATTACAGATAACCACATCAAAGGCATTATCTTCAAACGGCATATCCATCACATCCATTTTGACATCAGCAATTGGGCTGTACAAGTCTCCCGTAACATAATCCAGGTTTTTCAATTTTTTGAAACGCGGCAAGAAGGGTTGTTCCGGGGCCACATGCAGCACCTTCAATTTTTCAGTAAAAAAATTGGTATCCGACTGCAAAAACAACCACATCAGCCGATGCCGCTCAAGAGACAGGCAACGCGGACATAACCGGTTTGCTTCGCCTTTGTTGCCATAAGGCAGCATGTTGCAGAAATGCTTACCACAGACAGGGCATTCGTATTTATTTCCCATGTAAAATGGCAATATCAGCCACCTGAATACATATGAAAAACGTATCAGCACCGGCCGTGGCACTTTTCTTACCAGGAATCTCATGAATTTCCGCATAACACTATTTTTTGTAAAAATACGAAATTTGCCTGATGATAAAACCACAAAGCAGGCTAAATGTTTTAACCGGCTTTTGAACAAAAGATGTATCGTGGAGGAAAATCACCATAAGCATAAAATCCCCGGATGTGTCAACATGGTAATAAAAAAATTGATTATATTTACATTGTCAATAACAAACACATAAAAACCATGATAAAAGAAAGAAATCACAATCACACTCAGGTTGCCAGTGCTATGTATGGCCTTGGTTTTATTGGGGCTGCTATTTATTTTATTGCCAATGCCACCGGTTTTTGGATTGGCGTGCTTGGCTTTCTGAAAGCCATCGTTTGGCCTGCATTTTTTGTGTATGAAGCCTTTAAATTTTTGGGTGTGTAAGCCTTGTTCCTGACAGGATAATGATAATATCAGAGGGTGAATATTTTTTATTTTACCCGGATTAATATGTATTTCTAAGCAATAATGGCAAAACTCAAACTTGATTTACACGATATTTATAACAAAGGTGATAAGATTGAACAGGCGTTGAATAATATCATTGAAGAAGCCGTTGAAAAAAACATTAAAACTGTTGAGATCATTACCGGAAAAGGCAGCGGCCAACTAAAAAAACGTGTATTGAAGTTCCTGGACCAACCCCATATCAAATCGCAATATCACCGGCTGAACAAAGACAGCAAAAATCACGGCAGGTTGTTTGTTTATTTTAAGAAAGCAAAGTAGAAACTAAAATACCCGATACTGTTTAAATACCGGGTATGGGTGATTTATTTAGATTCTATGCGGAGTTTGGTTTTTTCAATACCAGGTTAATATATCAATAGTTTCTTCATCACACGCTTGCCATCATTTGAAATTTCAATGAAATACACACCAGAACTGAGTTCCGAAGTGCTGAACGAAAATTGCTTTTCTCGGGAAATCGGATACTTTTCAAGTTTCACACCAACACTATTGATGACTGACACATATTCAACCGGGAAATTTGATTGGATATGAACAACATCGCCCGCAGGATTCGGAAATATCTTTACAGATTCGCAACGGGTTGGTCTTTCCATACCACCACTGATTGTATCTGCTGCAAGGTAATTGGAAGGAATCCTGTTTTCATCGAACCAGGTAATGAGGCTGTCAAGCGCATGACGATAATCAGGGATTGCATCAATTTGTTTTGTATTGTCAATTAATTCCGTAGGGATGTATGCATAAATAAGGTCCACTTCTTTTGTTTCTCCTGGCTCAAACGTAAAAGGCCCTGAAACAAAAAGCCCACGGCGGTCGTATGGGTAATTACCTTCAGTGACTTCTGACCAGGGTGGGACGCTAACACCACCAGTGCCAATAAAGTCAGGGTCGGTTTCTCCAGGAAATGCATATCTGGCAGGGATATCTGTGGTAATTGAATCAGAATAATGTCCCGTACCACCGTAATATAAACTTGAACTGTCTTTCCATGTACCATTCAAATAGCAGTAATAATCTTCAGCATATTGAGGGTCAGTTGTTGCCGGATGTGATACAGAATCTCCAGTATTATTAAAATAGAAAAAACCTGTCATACCAGTCTCTATCGAAATACCACCAACAGAATCAATTACAGGTGTACCCAGCATAGTAACCGTCTGTACTGGAAGAGAGTCTCCAAATCCACTGCTTGATCCTTCATCTTCATCAAAATCATCACCGTTATAAAAAAACATGCTGTTGAGTTCAACATCACACCCAATGTGGTCATCATAAGGGTTTCCTATGTCTCCGTCCATAAAATTTCCAATATATACATCGTGATAGGTAGTATCTGAGCGATTGATGATTTTGATGTTTTGATACGTCTGATAATTAATCAGGTCAAACCATATATTAGGGGGGTTATCATACCTGTAAGCATAAAACATGTTTTGAATTTCTATGCCGAGCGGCGTACCTCCGGTCTCTGAATTTTCAACGTCTTTGTAATCGTTGAATACCTGCCATGTCATTTGATCTCCATGCATTTCCGGAAAATCACCCTGGCCGGGTTCATATATTCCGTTTTGATTCTCATCCACAAAGGAGGCCAAATTTTCACTGTATCCAACCGTGCCATGTGCAGGCCATGTCATGATATTTTCTTCAATGTTGTTTGCTGTATCTCCATTAATCACATAGTTTAATAAATCCGCCCTGTCAATTTTCCATACATGGTTGTAATCCTCCATAGCACTTGTATCAGTAGTTCCTGCATTGCCACTTGAAACCATTAAAGGCCCGGGGAAATAATCATGTCCCAACTGGTTGTACCTTTCTCCCGATACATGCAAATTACCACCGGGGTCTTTACCTCCAATCCAAATTGAACTGGTAAATATGGTTGCTGCATCTCTCGGGGTTATGAAATATCGTGGAGCCCCCATCCCATCCCAAAAAAACGTACCGCGTGATGGTATTAAAGCATTGATATAATTCACATCCAGGTTAACAGCTTCAGTTTCCATCCGAAATAATAATGAGTCAAATTTTTCAGTTGCATTTTCTAATTTTTGGGCATTTATTGCAACAGAAATAAAGAAAAAAACGCAAATGAGTATTCCTGATTTTGTTTTCATGACAGCTTAGTTTTTTTTGGTTCACTTTAATAACGTATGGGGATTATGTCAATAAATGGACCAGGTTAATTTAATATCTTTATTATTTATTTTGCACTAAGGTACATTTTTTTATTCAATTGAAAGAAAAAATCAAAAAATATCTTCAACTTAACCGTCATCTTAGGCTTGACACGACACTATAGATGAATGGCCGTGCATTTCTACTGTACCTCATGCACATCCCCGGCAAACACATACCAGATATATCCGTTGACATGCTTATACCCCATTTTTGTAAGTTCCTGCATGTATTCCAGTACTTGTTCAGCGTATTGTTTATTGTGACGTTTACCAAATTTATAATCTATCACCACAGCGGCATGTTCCTCAATCAAAACCCTGTCGGGCTTGATAAAACGGCCTTCGGGCATGAGCATTTCCTGTTCGTTAATTACGTTTATACCAGGACGGAACCATGACTTCACCGGCTCTTGCTGCATGGCCTCATACAATAATTGTTCAAGATTTGCAGCATCTTCATGGGTGATGCGGCCTGAGCGAATCATTTGTTCCCTGGCATCACCCAGATCATCAATGGTGCGCACTTTTTCAAGCAAGGCATGACATACAGATCCCTGTGTGGTTTTATTACGGATTGTCTCATCCTGTTCCAGATTGAGAAATGCTCCCGGATGGTGATAACGCATGTTATGTTCCGGCATGTTTAAAGGGTATTCATCCAGCAAAATAAATGCGTCCTTATGCTTTGTGGTACCAGGTTTACAAGGAGGAATGTCTCCAAGTTCAAAACATGATTTCTCTTTGTTATAACATGCATTCCAATCTTTCAATTGCTCTGGATCTTCACTGTTTCCAGCATACTCCATTGCTGCCAGCAAAAATTTATTCATGTGTGCCGCCTGTCCGGTTTTTTGTGGAGCCCAGATATACAGCCCCTCCTCTGCCCTGGTGATGGCCACATAAAATTTGTTGAGCATGTCAACATACTGGTTGTATTTTTCTGTCTTATAATCTTCAGAAAAATGGCTTTTTTCAAGCTTGGAATCAGCATTTACTATCATCAACGGCAACTTGTCAAATGGACTTGTTGTTGGGGCTACCCATATTCGGTTTCCTTTACCCGGCTTGCTTATATCCCAATCCGTAAAAGGCATGAAGACAAAACGGAATTCCAGTCCTTTCGCTTTATGTATCGTGCTGATCACAATGGATCCGGCAGCATCCGGCATTTCAAGCCTGGCGTCTTTTTTATCAAACCAATTCAGAAAACCGGATATTTCTACCGGATTGTGTTGGGAAAACTGCAGCACATGGTCCTGGAAAGCATTCAGATAAGCAAATGCTTCTGAATGATGATGTAATCCAAACCACTGAATGATATTTTCAGTAAGATCATACAGGGGCCAACCCGCCACATTGTTTTTAACCGCCTGAATGAAAGCGTGGGGCAAATCCTGTTGCATTTCACTGATCAGGTCAGATTTGGCATCTCCTTCAGATACCGGAGCGTAATTTTTGTTGTTACGTATTTCAGACTGGTAGGTATAAACCAATTGTGCCAGCGCAATATGATTATCAGGCTGATCAATCCAGGTAAGGCCTGAAAGTATAATCTGTATGAGGGAATTTTCTTTCAGATAAAGGCTGGCAGGAGAAACCACCGGAAAATCATATTTACTTTGCCTGTTTTCTTCCATCAGGCGTTGTGCAATGCGTCCCCCCTCGGCATTTTTGTTTACCAACACTGCCATATCTCCGGGTGAATAACCTTTGTCCATCAGAATTTTCATTTCCCTGATCATGCTATCCATGGCCTTTTCACCAAAATCATCATTGTTGTCGTCCTGATGCAAAAAATCCACTTTCACATACCCATGCGGATACCCGGTTTTTTGCGGTTTTTGGATGTAAGCATCATACAAATCTGACAAATCAAATCCAGGCTTATTATCCTGATTTAACTGATTGTCTATATCTTGCTGAATAACAGGCAACAACGCCGACATTAAATGGTTATTAAAACGGACTACATCACGCCTGCTGCGAAAATTCCAATCCAGGCTTTTTGCAACGGATTGTGGAAAATGCCGCTCCACCTCCTTGCTCAGGAGAGTCCAGTCTCCATTTCGCCACCGATAGACCGACTGTTTTACATCGCCTACAATAAAATTGCTGCCACCGCTACCCAGGCTTTCTTCGATCAGGGGCTTTATAATATCCCACTGCATTCGCGATGTATCCTGAAACTCATCAAGGAAATAATGCTTATACCGTGTCCCCATCTTTTCATATACCCACAGGGCATTGTCAAAACTGACAATATCGTATAACAATTGAGACATCTGGAAAATGAAATAAACCTGACGTTCGCTGCACAATGTGCGGAGTTCATGGTTAATATCCAGCAATACCCCAAAAGTATTGATGTTTGCATATATCACTTTTGCGGTGAAATATTCTTTTTCATTGTCTTTCAGGTAGGTTATGGCTTTTACCAGCAAGGGATGAATTTTATTTCTGACAAATTGCACCAGCTTTTCATCGGATTGCCTGTCTTTTTTCAAACACAACATCGGGTCATCCACAGCATTCTCTGCTTTGCCGGTAATATCCCTGAATTTTTTGGTTGTTAACGTAAACAAAAACCCGACAGGCCCGCCCATCTTTCCGGAAAAGTCATCTATGCTGTAGCCATTGTCCCGAACACATTGTTTCGCTTGCTCACCAATACTGAGCACGGTTGCTTCATGTTTTCTCAGGATTCCCAGCACTTCATTGCGGTAATTTTCCAGCTTTGTTCTGTCCTGAATGAACTGCTCAAGTGTGTTTTCCCGTGATAAAAATCCTTCTGACGTGATGGTTTGGGATTCTGCCTCCAGATTTCCCCTGATGTTCCAACTTTTCTCATCCAGAATATTCAACCTGGCATAATTCATTAGCCATTTACCCAGCTTTGTATCCACATCAAATCCTGAAAGCAACCTGTCAATTGCCTCTTTACGGAGTACTTCATCATCAAGGCTTATTTCACTGCCGGGACGAATGTTCACTTCATACAGGAAAGAAGAAAGGATTTTATTAAAAAACCTGTCAATGGTACTCACAGAAAAACGGGAATAATCATGCAGGATTTTTTTCAATGCATGCTGCGCATTGTTTTTGATTTTCTGATCTGAGAATCCTGTTTTGTCTTTGATGGTTTTAAAATAGCCTTTCTCATTATTACCTTGCGAAATTAATCCCAGCACATTGATAACACGTGTTTTTAGTTCACCTGCTGCTTTGTTGGTAAATGTGGCGGCAAGTATATTTTTGTATTCATCGGGATGTTTCAGCAATACAGCGATAATTTCTGTGGCCATGGTATAGGTTTTCCCGGAGCCTGCTGATGCTTTGTAAACAGTTAAACCCATTAATATTGAATTTCATAGCTTGTTGTTTCGCAATCGGTGATGGTAACCTGATCTTCAACTTCATCCGGTTCTGTGCCGGTAGTAAAACAACGTATATTATGCGTTCCTGAGGCCACTTCGTATTCTTTATCCTGCCCGCTTTCCAGGGTAAATATTTTGCTGCCATCCAACCTGACTTCACTCTGGCGGGAATCATTGTTTATTACTTTCAGTGTCCCGGTATGATCCAATTCGCAATCGGGTGTGGTTGTACAAGCACTGCCACCAACTAACAGGGCAAGCATGAAAAAGCCCAAAACTATTTTTGTTATTTTATATGTCATGACATGAAAAGATTTTATTCAAATTTACAATTTTTTTCATAAGTCACATCAGGATGATAAAAAAAAGCACGTCACAACTCACAAATTTTTCTCTTCCAACACATGAGAACTGTCTAAAAAGTCATTTTATCCCACAAAGCCACAAAGGCACAAAGAAATCACAAAGTGAAAATTATTGAATACAAGCACCTTACGGAGCTTGGTGTCTTTGTGGCTTCGTGGGAAATTTTGTGCAAATGAGGGCAGAGCCAAGCTTGCTTGAGCTATGCCGAGGGCAGCCAAAATTATGTAAATTTTGTCATTTTAACTTTATAGACTGGGCACACACATGAAACCGGCCACAGCGATTGATAAAAACCCAGGTTTTAGTCTAAGTTTGGGGTAACTTTGCACATCAATGTATAAGATTATGTAAAACAAGGTAAATATTTGCTTTGTAAAAACATTTTGTTTTTGAAACAATGGTGCCATTTTTATCCATTGCTGAAAAAACAAATTTAATACTCTACATTTATCCAAAATATGAAAAATACAAACAAAATGCCGTTGTTTGTATTAATAAAATGTTTATATTTGGAATGGTAATTTTGCAGAAAAGCAGCCCTGCGGCATTCCATTGCGTATAGATAGGAGAGTAAACATGGTGAAACAGACGAATGCCACGTGATCTTTTAATTGATTTTAACTTGTGAAAAATACAGATTATATGAAAACCCCAAACCTCCTCCCCATTATCTTCATTTTGCTACTTGCAAAAACAAGCACCTACGCCCAACCTGAAAGCTTTTACCATGAGTTTTCAATCTATTTCAGTGATAGCGTAACATTGGCATTTCAACAAAACTCATTTCAAATCAGTGACAGCACCTATCTCTCAACTGGAAACTATGGACCAGGCTTTTACGGGCTTGCAGGGCGTGTCATCTGGGATTCTGCAGGCAATGTGCTGGATGCCAAATACCTCGATGTGGATGAATCCTTTCACTTAAACGGCTTAACACGCATTGATTCGAACCGGTTTCTATTGTATGGGGAGTTTGATCTTTACCATGATAGTACCGGCAGTTTTATAGACCTGGCTGCTGCTATGGTTTGTTTTAACCAAAACGGAGATGTGCTATGGCAAAAGGCTCATGGGGGCTATGCACCCGGTTATCCTGATATTACAGAGGATGAGTATGATTATTACGATGTTTTTCATCATGTGGAAGTTGATTCACTTCATCAACGCATTTACGCCATGGGCTATTCAAAATCTTTTAATGATGAACACAAAGCAGAACCTTATGTAGTGTGTGCAGATTACAATGGAGATACCATCTGGACTTATGCAATGCCTGATTTACCTGAATATAATGGACACGGTTATTTGGATGGAGGCGCTGTTGTTACTTCTTACAATGATATTTTGTTAGCAGGTCATATTAATATTGCAGAAACAAGCATTGAAGGAGTAAACCTACTGCGAGGTATTATAATAAAACTAACTGCAGAAGGTGAAATGCTATGGCACAAAACATGGGGCTACAACAATGCCAGATGTTCGGATGTTATTGAATTATACCCCGGCAGGTATGTGGCTGGCGGCAGACACATCAACAGCAATAATGTGGCTGGTATAACCTCGGGACATCTGGTAAAATTCAATGATGCTGGAAGTTTTATTGAAGAAAAAGAAATTACACGTGGCATTAACAACGTAATACGGCTTTATAAATTATTTAAAAAAGCTTATGGTATTTCCGTTTTGGGGCTATTTACAATAAAAGAAAATGAAGAGTGCTCTATTGGCAATTATTATATTGATAATTTTAATGATAACCTTGAATTGCTTAATAGTGAAAACTATGTGGATGAAGATTATCAATATGGGGCTTTTGGTATAGGAGGTATAAGTAAAACCTTTGATGGAGGGTATCTATATACAGGATATGCGGGAAACCAAAAAAATGCCGTCATGAAATCAGACGGGGAATTAAATTTACCATTATCGGAAGGATGGGATCATATTGATATAAAATACACAGAAACAAAAATAAGGTATTATCCCAACCCGGTTAATGACATCCTGCACATAAAATCATCTACTGATATACTTATAAATGAACTAAAACTGTACGATATGTATGGGCGAATAATATTGCAAAAATTTAGTCATAAAAAGAACACCAAAATTGATGTAAGTGATATTGAAACTGGCATATATATTCTTAGGATAAACAATGCATATTCAGGAAAAATAATTATCAAATAATAATAAGAGATATGATTTTAAAAACCATGCGATTAAAATTTCCTTGCTTAGCTGCCATTTGAGCAGCGGTTTGCTGAAATTGGCCGTTTTATGTGAAATATATCAATTGGCAGCTAAGGCCATTACCAAATAAAAAGAACCCCGGTAATACATACGCATGCAATAACAACAATCAAAGTATGCATTTACCGGAGTCCATGTTAAACATGTTAAAATTAAAAATTATGAAATCAATAACAATAAAAATAATAGGAATAGCAATATTTTCTTTTTTGCTGACAAGTGTATATGCCCAAAACACAGAACAAATGCGCAAATGGGCATTCAATGGCGTAGAAGTTGATTTTACTGGAGCAACGGTAACCACTCAGACTATATCATCTCCGGTTTTGGGAGCAAATGGTGCTTACTGTTGTTATTACGATGAAAATGACCAGCTTGTTGTCAGGGTGGTGGATAATACGGTGTATGATGAAAACAACACTATTGTAGATCAGTTGTTTGATAACCCTCAAAATAATTATAAGCTGGGTGATCAAATGGTGATCGTTCCTAAATCACAAAGCAACAATTGTGAATTCTACATTTTTTATTCCATTGCTGTTAATAACTATGATCACTGGGAAATGCGTTATGCTGTTTACAACAGAGGTGTTAGGGAAATAACTGAAAACAACACAATAAGCTTGAATAA
>JAQIDD010000279.1 GCA_027858215.1 Candidatus Delongbacteria bacterium
GAAAAAAGAAATTTATTGATGAGTTTTTAAAGGCATAAAGACTTCTGAAAAAGTAAAAGGAGTCCAAAAATGAACTCCTTTCTTTTGACTTTTTCGTCAGTCATCAAGTGTATCCCTGGTAGGTTGCTCTCCAGCAGAGCCTGCGTCCGTTTAGCTTGATAATTTAAAAATGAAAAAAAGAAATTTAATACCAAATTATTGTTTAAAAAAAACACCCACCATTTTGTCCACTTGAAGAACGAGTGTTAAAAAAACCAACTATTTTGTCTATTACGCCCCATAATAGTTAAAATTTCTAGGGTTAACAATCGATTCATTAATGCCTTTAACAGCCATCCGCTTAATAAAGGTAAGATTTGAATAAACGGATGAAACAGGTTGTCATCCGACAACCAACACATATGATATTGTGTTTTAAAGGCATTCATTAAACTTACAATCAGTTTCAGTAATTGTTTAAAAAATTTCCGGGTTTTACTTTCTATGGGATTTTTGCAGCAGTGGGAATGTGATTGATTTCAACATTTTCCACAGTAGTCACCACTTTTCCGGTTGTCAGTACCATTTCATACACCGTGGCTTTTTTTATGGCTTCGGGATACACATAATTCCTTAAAATTCCAAGCTGTGGGTGTTTTATGGTGATTTTCCGGGAGCCATAAGGCACATACACCCAAATTTCGCTTATTTTTTGTCCGGTTTTCACAATACCAAGTGTTCCGGCCTCAAATTTAAAACCGGTTTCGGTGGTAACCACTTTGATGAGGGCTGCTACATCTCCGTTTTAGCCAATAACCGGGTTATTTACCCTGGCTTCCATATCCTGCGGCAGGCAGCGGAAAGATTTAACTAAAATGCCATCCTGGGCAACCACACTCAGCGATAAAAACAAGACAATAATGGAAATCAATCTATGCATTTTTGCAAATTAAATGCTAAAAATAGCAGAATAATACTAGTTTTTTATGCAATCTTTCTTTTTACTTGTAATTTAATAAAATTACGTTACTTTTGTTTCCTGAAAAACGCAGTGGATTTTAGTACAATGTATTCATACTTAATTAGTACCTGCAAGAAAACGATGGAATTCTCAGTCTTTGATAAGAACGTATCAAATTTAAGGCTTGCGAAGTTTGAAAAAACGGAGTTTACTGTTGTAAATGAGTATTTTTCAGGCAAGCGTAACGCAAAAATTGGGGTTTACTTGCAGACACTAATTAAAAAATATGTGCCTGGCGTAACGTTAACATTTTTAATGGTGTTAATGTTAAGTTCATGTGCCACAAAAGAAAAAATGGTATATTTCCAACCCGAGGATGAAGATGCCGTGATGCAGGCAAAAACCAGTTATACCCCGGTATTCAAAAAAGATGATTTTATTTCAGTTATTGTCACGGCTGATGATGCTGAAGCTACCGCTCCATTTAATTTTCCTATTGACCAATCCATGCGTATGGCCAATAGTGGTTATACACAGGGAAATCCTGTTCGCAGGGGATATTTGATAGATGAAAACGGAAATGTGTCTTTGCCGGTAATTGGGGAAGTTCATCTTGCCGGAAAAACCAGGTCAGGAGCGGTTGAAATGCTGGAAACTATATATGAAGAATACTTTGAAAAACCGGTCGTGAATATGCATATTGAGAATTACAAAATAACGGTATTGGGTGATGTAAACAGGCCGGGAACGTATAAGATCCCAAATGAAAGAATTACCATTTTGGAGGCTATTGGTTTGGCAGGAGACCTGAAAATGTCTGGTGTGCGAACCAATGTGTTGGTAATACGTGAACACGACGGAGAGAAAAAGGAGTACAGAGTGGATTTAACATCTAAAAATATACTTGCTTCTGATGTGTATTACCTTGAGCAAAACGATGTAGTGTATATTGAACCCAACAACGCTGCCCGCGCACAGGGAACATTCTGGAGAACAACAGGCACTATTTTTATTTCACTGACATCTCTGGTAGTAACAACCCTGTCAATACTTTTTAAATAACGGATATTTAAATCATTATGGCAAACGATCAACATAACGGTATTTCTCCTGAACATCATGATGAAACAATAAATTTCAGGGAAGTAGTGGAAAAATACATCAGGTATTGGAGATTTATTTTAATATCTGTGATTGTGATCGTGGTGTTGACTTTTTTCTATCTTCAGTCTAAAGCCCCTGTATATGAGTCAACTGCAATGGTGATTGTCAAAGATGACGAATCAGGATCATTGTCTGGTGAAATGAATGCATTCAGTGACCTTGGCCTGATTACGAACAATGCCAATTTGTACAATGAAATTGAAGTCTTTAAATCACGGCAACTGATTACTGAAGTTGTCAGGAAATTGGACTTATTTTATTCCATAAAACAAGAAGGAAACCTGTTGAATGCTGACAAGCTTTATTATGATAATACACCGGTAACTTTCTCTTCCAATGCGCTGGATAGTGGCCTTTACGATAAAAATTTGGAATTTCAACTTGTAATTATTGATGATAACAGGTTTGCTCTTGAGGAAAAAATATACAAACAAAACAATAAAGAAATTGTCAATGATAAAGGGGAGCATGAATTTAGCGATACAATCAATACCTCTGAAGGGAAAATTCATTTTTCAAAAACTCAATTTTGGGATGAATCATGCATCGGAGAAAAATTCATCATCAGAATTCATGGAATCAATGCTGCTGTAAAAATTATTAAGCAAAACCTTGTTGTTGAAACCATCAATAAAGATGCATCGGTAATTCAGCTAAAAATCAATGGACCCATCAAATCAAAAAACAATGACATTCTGAACACACTCATTAAACAACATGAGGCACAAGCCATTAGATATAAAAATGAGATTACCAGAAACACCAGTGAATTCATTGATGAACGGATGAAGCTCATTGAAAAAGAATTGTTCAACATTGAAGAAACAGGTGAATCATTTAAAATAAAAAATAAACTTGTAAATGTAGAAATGGATGCCGAGGTGATGATGGAGAAAGAAAGCAATGCCGAGGCATCATTTATGAAAACATACATTCAGTTACAACTAGCGAGGCACATTAAGAATTACATGGATAAACATCCGGGATATGAAAACCTGCTCCCTGCAAATCTCGGGCTTGAAAAGGTGGCTGTGAATGATATGACCATGGAATACAATAAGCTTGTCCTGGAGCGAAATTCAAAACTCATCAACTCTTCAGAACAAAATCCATTGGTATCTAAACTTGAAAAGCAACTAAATTCCATAAAAATCAGTCTCTCTGCAAGCTTGACAAATGTGATCGAGGGTTTGGAACTCGAATTACAAACCATCCGGGAAAAAGAAGAAAAATACAGTTCTAAATTGTCTAGAATTCCGGCTTTTGAACGGGAGTACCGGGAAATTATGCGTCAGCAACAGATTAAAGAAACCCTGTATTTGTATCTCCTGCAAAAACGAGAGGAGAATGAGATTGCCATGGCTTCCACAGTCGGTAATGTAAAAATTGTTGATCACGCATACAGTTCACTAAAGCCCATTGCCCCTAAAAAGAAAGTGATTATGCTGGGGGCATTTTTGGTGGGATTATTCTTGCCCATTGCAGTTATTTATGTTAAAGACATGCTTGATACAAAGGTCCATACTATTGATGATATTGAATCCCTAAGTATTCCTGTTGCCGGTAATATCCCATTACACAAAGGAAAAGAAGCGGTAGTGGTCAAACAACATGGACAAACAATCATTGCCGAGGCTTTTCGCATGTTAAGGTCTAACATTGATTTCTTGTTAAACGGAAACCGAAAAGAAGGAAATGTTATATTTGTGACCTCAACGATCGCCGGCGAAGGGAAGACATTTATCAGCCTTAACATAGCCAATTCTTTTACACTTACTAATCACAAAGTGTTGTTGTTGGGCTTAGATATGCGGGCACCCATGATTGCTCAGTATCTTCATATGGAAGAAAACAAGGGAGTCAGTGATTATCTCAATGATGACAGGATCAACATTGATGATGTTATCGTGCAGTCTCAGGATAATGAAAATCTGCATTACATTACAGTTGGAACCATCCCTCCAAATCCAAGTGAATTGCTCATGCGTCCACGCCTTTCCGAACTTTTTGACCGCTTGAGAAAACAATATGATTACATTATTGTGGATAATGCCCCCATTGCATTGGTGGTTGATACACTTTCAATCGTTAATTATGCTGATTTGGTAATGTATGTTGTACGTGCAAACTATTTGGATAAAAGAGCATTGGATTTACCCAAAAACCTGGTAAAAACCAAAAAAATCAAACACATGACCGGAGTATTGAATGCTTCATCCAGTGCCTTTAGTACATATCATGGTTATGGATATTACAGATATGGATATGGTTATGGTCAGCAAAAGGACAGTAAATTGAAGCGCATAAAACAATGGTTTAATTTTAGAAATAAATAAAACTTTATTTAATTAATATATATTTTTATTCTAAAAGAATTTTTGTATATTTGCATTTATCTAACTAATAAAATTTAAAACTATGAAAAAGTTATCCGTAATTATTGCAGTGCTTGTTGCCTTTACAAGTGTAGTTGCTCAAGAAGATGGCAAAAACATTGAATTAAAACCATGGTCTATGGGATTGAATGTCGGTCTCCATGGATTTATGAACCCAATCAACGAGAATGTGGCACCTGAAATTTATGACCCTGGATTTGCTCAGCTTTCAGGAAGATACATGTTTAATGATAACTGGGGTATCATGGTGTATTAGCCCCCGA
>JAQIDD010000308.1 GCA_027858215.1 Candidatus Delongbacteria bacterium
CCTGTAACAATCTGCTTTTTTAAGGATTCTTTGCTCCTGATTCTTTCCTGTTAATCTTGTTATCGTAGGTTTTAACCGCTTTTTTTTGTCGTTGAACAGCTTGTTCCATTTTCTTCAGCTTTTCTTCAGCCCTGATAAGTTTTGCTTGTTTCTGTTTTGCCTCATCGGGAGATAATTTACCCTCTTTTTCCAGGGTGGCAATTCTTTTTTTTGCCTCCTGAATACGGGTTTTGTTGTGTTTAATGCGATGATCGTTATTTTCAATGCGATTTTCAAGGGCTATCTTTCTTTGTCGTGTTTCAGCCCTGGCATTAACAGCCCTTTCACTACCCTGTCTTTTTTCCTTCGATATTTTTTCATCGCGGGGACCAACATGCTTACGCGGAGATGATTATTCCGACTTTGCATCAGACTGGGATTGATTTACCTGTTCCTGTTTTGAACGATGATTATCGAGTTCTTTCTTGTCTCTTATCTCAGCATGTTCAGCCTTACGTTCCTCCTTGCTCCGGGTGGTTTCCGTTTTTTTATCCTTATTATGGGTAACTTCCTGACTGTGTACGTGATAATTTAAACCAAACAATACGGATATAATAATTAATGTATATGTTTTCATTATCATAAGTTTAGATTTCATTCAATATGTCATCAATGTCTTTTTGCAAGGATTCAATTTCTGCATCTGTTGAATCAACAACCTGTTGCACTTCTCTGGTTGCTTGCTGGATTTCTTCAGTTGTATCATTTTTTGTTTGTCCGTCATCCCCGGTTTTATCTGTATTCCCGGAACAAGACAAAACCATACCGGCCATACAAGGTATCACTATGCGAATAAGTTTCATAATTTCACAGCTTAATGTTTTCAAAAGTCCAAGCTAATGCTTTTTTCAGGAAAATAACAATAAAATGTGCATATTTGTGTTTCTATTGATACAATAAAAACAAGATGCAACGACTCTTTTTGCTGTTCATTATTATTTTGGGATGTGTCGGAATTGTAAAGGCTCAGCACACCGTAGAGGTCAACGGGCGTGTGGTGGATGAAATGCATAAGCCCATTCCTTTTGCTAATGTTATCGCGGAAGGACAGGCTGTTGGTACCAGTACAAACCAGGTTGGTAAATTTACCCTTAAAATTACAGCAAAAGATTCGGTATGTCTTATAATAAGCAGCCTGGGATATAAAGAAAAAACATTTTGCCTTGCTGTTGAATCGAAAAAAACGCTTGAATTGAGTGCCGTGTTAACACTGGAAATCAGTCAACTTCCTACAGCCACCATAGAAGATACCTATGACCGTAAATCAGGCTTAACCAGGCTGAATCCAAAAAACATTGAATCCATACCAAATACCAGTGGCTTTGAATCCATATTGAAAACATTGCCCGGTGTATCATCACAAAATGAAATGAGTTCACAATACAATGTCCGGGGTGGCAATTTTGATGAAAACCTGGTGTATGTTAACGACGTACAAATTTACCGTCCATTTCTGGTCAGGTCAGGGCAACAGGAAGGATTGAGTTTTATAAATTCCGACCTGGTGTCGTCGGTAGTGTTTTCGGCAGGTGGTTTTGATGCCACTTACGGCGATAAATTATCATCCGTACTTGACATCAAATACAAAAAACCACGTGAAACGCAAGCCAGTTTATCTGCCAGCATGCTTGGCGGCTCAGTGCATGCCGAGGGGAGCAACAAAAACGGGTTGTTGACATACCTGATGGGAGCACGGTACAAAACCAACCGGTATTTGCTTGGCACATTGGACACCGAAGGCGAGTATGATCCCGATTTTGCCGACATTCAAACCCTCATTAGTTATGATTTCAGCGATGAGTTTGAAATGTCCTTTCTCGGGCATTTCAGCCAGAACACCTACCGTTTTGTTCCGGAAGATAAGGAAACCTCATTTGGTACCATCAATGAATCTTATAAACTCAAAATTTACTTTGACGGACAGGAAAAAAACAGTTTTACCACTGGAACCGGCGCCATCACGGGAAGATATCACAAGCAGGATAAGTTGGAAATGAAATTCATTGCCAGCGGTTTCTACACTCGCGAAAAAGAACGCTACGATATCCTCGGACAATATTTTCTCAATAACCTGGAATCCAACCTGGGGGAAGAAGATACAGGGGACAGCATCTCAAATGTCGGTGTTGGAAGTTTTTTAAACCATGCAGACAATACATTGAATGCCGGCGTTTTTAATTTCAAGCACAAGGGAGAATTACTAACAAACGAGCACAAACTTTATTGGGGTGCCAATTATCAGTTTGAAGACATCAATTACATCCTGCATGAATGGCAAATGATTGATTCTGCCGGGTATTCTTTGCCTTACAGCGATGAAGAAGTGTTTCTTTATCATACCGACACCTCCAATTTCGACATCTATTCTCACCGTGTCAGTTTATACGTGATGGACAAATATGCCTTTGAGATTGATAGTGCCGAACTTGATGTTTCTGCCGGCCTGAGAGCCAATTACTGGACTTTTAACCATCAATTTCTGTTGTCACCACGAATAGTTTCATCTGTAAAACCACAATGGAGAAAAGATTTTGTGTTCAGATTATCGGGCGGTTTGTATCATCAGCCACCGTTTTTTAAAGAAATCATAAAACGTGACGGAAGCATTAATCATGACATCAAAGCGCAATCGTCAGCACAGGTTGTTTTGGGAAGTGATTACGTTTTCAAAGCGTGGGACAGGCCATTTAAACTGGTAACTGAATTGTATTATAAGTACCTTTATAACCTTATCCCCTACGAAATTGACAATGTGAGGATACGCTACTATGGAGAAAACATAGCGGATGGTTACGCCACAGGTATTGATATCAAACTAAACGGGGAATTTGTTAAAGGTACGGAATCGTGGTTTTCATTGTCGCTCATGCAAACCAAAGAAGACATACAAAATGATGCTTACCGTGAATATTATGATGAAGAGGGCAATATCATGCCTTCACACGTAGGAGAGCATCCGGACACATCAATCATGATTGAACCAGGCTATATTCCCCGTCCCACCGATCAACGTGTATCTGCTGCCATTTACTTTCAGGATTACCTGCCGGGCAATCCCACCTGGAAAGCCCATCTGAACCTGGTGTATGGTACAGGCTTGCCTTTTGGTCCTCCGAATACGGAACGCTATATGGCCACAGGGCGCATGCCCGATTACAGACGTGTTGACCTGGGTATTTCCAAGCAAATCATTACCCCCAAGACAAATTTTCCGGAGGCCAGTCCATTGCATTACATTAAAGATTTCTGGATCAGCCTTGAAGTATTCAATCTACTTGACATCAACAATACGATTTCACATATTTGGGTATCGGATATTTACAGCAGGCAATACGCTGTCCCCAATTATCTGACCGGAAGAAGGGTGAACCTGAAAATCAATTTACGGTTTTAGACTTTTTGATAATGTGTTACTATGCTGGCGCATTTATTACCAACTGTTACCGCAGAGTCGCTGAGACGCAAAGTATGACGCATAGAAATGGAAAAGATTCATTGAATCGCTTATCAGGGATCACGGTATCTGTGCTCTGGACCGTAGTTGGTTAGTTCATTTACAGTTCCAACCTCATCTATAAGCTGGACAATGCTGCATGCTTGCAGGCCGTAGGTGGTGTGGTATGTGAGGTAGGCGGGCAAATGAAGATCCCAGGCTGTTTGTGTTTAACCTAACTTCTGATGAAGTTTTGGTATCGTTTTTAGCGATACCAAAAAATTTACTTTATTATGGGTAATTTTATTTTCTAAACGATGTCAGAAAAGAGTCATGTCAGGCTGCAAATATACATTAGCCCGTTTTTCAATTCTTTATTATCCCTTGCGATGTTGATTCTGATATACCGTTTATAATCTTTCCCAAAATGTTCACCGGGAATTACGGCCGTTTTACAGGTATCGTATAAATTTTTGGCAAAATCAATCCCGTCCGGCATCCCATCAGGCAATTTGGCCCAGATAAAATAGCCACCCCCGGTTTTTGGCACATTAAACCCTGCGTTTGTTAAGGTTGTTTTTGCATGCTTAAAATTCTCACTTAGTTTATGTTTTGTCTCTGCTACATAGTTTATTGCCTGGGAACTTTCATTCATGAAGCGGGCAAGGCTTTCCTGCAAAACGGATGGCGCTGATAACCCGGTGTAGTCATGTATATCGGATATTTTATTATAAATGCTGTGATGACAGAAAAAATAACCGATACGCCAGCCAGTAATGCTGTACAATTTTGAAAAACTGTTAACATAAAACAGATTGGGAGACAATTTGTTGAACGGATAATAAGCTTCTCCGTCAAAACAAAGTCTGTCATACACCGCATCAATAATCACCTGGCAACCAAAATTGACAGACAAATCTGACAGCTTGTCAAAAACAGATTTTTCCAACACAAAACCATGAGGATTCCCCGGGCTGTTGACAAAAAACACATCAGGGCGGTATGCTTCGAAAAAATCTTCCAGCCGGTGTTGCATTTCTGCCTCATCATTGAGCATTTCAAGGCTTTGGAACATGTCTCCATACAGCCGCGGCAGGTGAAAATATGATTCATATACAGGAGCAAAGGCTGCAGCTTTCAATTTTTTTCCCGGTTCATGAAAACTCATGTACAACAGGTGAATGGCTTCGGTAGCTCCATTGCAGACCAACAGGGAGGTTTCATTTCTGTTGATTTTATGTTGATACATGTTGTAAATATGTTCACGGAGTTGCTTGTTTCCCGGGCCGGGAGCATATTGATGTACTTGTTGAGTAGCTGTTTGTTGCAGGATATCAAGCAAATCAGACGGAGGCGAAAATCCAGGGATTCCCTGAGCCAGGTTTATACCACCGTATTCTTTTACAAGGTTAGAAAAATACGAGATCCATGATTGATGGGCTGCCATATAATATTTTTGAACAAAGTTAAGGATTTTAACGGGAGGGAAAAATACTATTTCAACCCGGATAAGCCGCAAAACTGATCTGCTTGAGACAAGGCAGGAAACTAAAATAAATTCTGCCTGACTCAGTCAGTTTCATTTTTCAATTTTATAATGGCATTTGCGAGGCTTTCCCAGCTCATGCGTTTTTTCAGGTCACGGATGTTTTGTTTGTAGGTTTCTGCTTTGTTTTCATTAAAATAATCAAGGATGATAGCAGCAATGTTTTCAGCTTTTACTACTGTTGCTATTTTTCCGGTCCCACCATCTTTTACCACTTCTGTTAATCCCCCGACATCGGTAGTGAGCATCGGTATTTCAAAATGATAAGAAATGGAAGTTATGCCGCTCTGCGTTGCTGATTTATATGGCAGCACACTCACATCCGCTGCCGAGAAAAACAAAGGCACTTCATCATCGGGAATGTACCGGACAAATTTGTGTATGTTGTCTTTGTTAATATTTGCATCTATTTGTTTTTGGTACTTATCAAAGCTGCCATAGCAATCACCAGCGATGATGAGCTGATATGAATCATCCAGTTTTCCAAAAGCATCAATCAGCAAATCGAGGCCTTTATATTCCCTGATGAAACCAAAAAACAACAAGGTTTTTTTGTCCTCTGAGATATTTAATTTTTCCCGTGCTTTGGTTTTGTCCATCAATGTCCCAAAATGGTCGTACAACGGGTGATGATGAAAAATGTACCTGGCCTTTGGTTTTAACCGTAGCAATTCCTTTTCCACGCTGCGCGACATGACAACATACGCATCCGTGCGTTTCAGAAAGTACCGGATAAGCGGTATGTCAAAAAAACGCCTTTCATGTGGAATGACATTGTCCAGGATGGCAATTCGATGCGCATGTTTTTTCATTTTACCGGCAACATACCCCAGCGACGGGCCAAAAAAGGGCATCCAAAACCGCATGATAAGCAACCCTGGCTTGATTTCCCTAACACGCCGGGCTGTTTTCATCCAGTTAAAAGGATTGATGCTGTCGAGGATGCGTTCATTTTCTATAGCCTCAGGACTGTCGTTTTCAGGAACATATTGGGATTTACCGGGAAATAAGACATCCGGATATTGCCTTTTAAAATTAATTACCCGGAGCTCATGGTCCTTTTTTTCAAGAGCTCTGTATAAATTAGCATTGAAATGGGCTATGCCGCCTCTGTACGGATAAAATGTGGATACAAAAAAAATTTTCATAAAATATCACTAAAATTC
>JAQIDD010000392.1 GCA_027858215.1 Candidatus Delongbacteria bacterium
ATAGAATACAGCTTTCAAATTTCGTTTATTTCCCTTGATTTTCCTACCATTAAACACAAATACAGAACCCTGCTCCACCAAATGGCGGTGGATGGCATTTTTTATTGAACTATTGGTAATAGTAAGATTTGCCGGCCCGTAATCGGGTTTTTTCTCCAGCAAGAGTACTCCATAGGTTACATTGTTGATTTTTATGTTATTGCCCGTAACGACTGAAAGATCCTTTGAGGATATTCCGGTGACAGCATTGTCAATATCAAGATCATTAAGCTTCAGTGTTGATGCTTCACCACCACTGACAGCCTTATCACCAATATTCATCATTTTACAATTCGAAATGTCAATCTGTGAACCAGAAAAATCAATGGCATCATTTCCGGTATTTTCAAAATGACTGCTGGTCAATGAACCGGTACAAAAATCTGAATCAAAAGCATCGGAAAATGTTTCATAAAAAAGACAATCACTGACCACAAAATCTGAGCGTATGATATTCAGGGCGTCCTCACTGTGATTGTTGAAAAACCCCGAATGTTTGATTTCGACATCAGACTCATAAAAAGTAACAGCCCCTGTCAAAATCCATCCATTGTATGAAAGGGTATTTTGGTTTTTAAAATTACAATGTTTTACCACAGATTTTTCTTCGGCACCAAGCACAACAAAATATCCGGATACTGTGTCTTCAGCAATAATGTTAACCTTATTATTTGGAGTTCCGCAAATGTTAACCGGGGAATAAGATATAAGCCCCGCTTCATCAGAAAAAGAAATGGTGGTGCCGGCTTCTATGATTAGTTCTGCATGACAAGGAATAATCACAGGTTCTAAAAAATCATGATTGCCTGATTCTATAACATATTGATTGTTTGCATTCAGATAAGATTTGTCGATTTGATACCGGTGGTTTAACTCTGTTTTGGGGTTATACTTTCCCGGCTCCGGCAAGTTAATAATCTTGACCGACATTTCTTCATCCGTTTTTTCGGGTTTAAAATATATGTACTTATAATCATAATCCGGGTAAGGGATTTTTGCTATTTTATACACAGAGGTCTGATGAAATTGTGGTTGCTTGTTTAAATCAGTCCGTCGCTTGTTCTTGTTACCAAACCCTGTAAAAATGATTTTATTGTCGTTAATAAGGTATATGGAAACAGAATCCATATTCCCGGCAAAAACATTTACACAATGTTGAATATTCACATTATCAGCTTTATTGACAGATGGTCCCGGAAATTCCACTCCCAGTTTTGCGTAAGCCTCAGGCAGTTCTGTTGAATTAAAATGCGCAATAAAATTATCCAGGCTGTCTCTTACCTGACTTGACCGTTTTCTAAATACACTAACATCAAAAGAATAATATGGAAATTCCTGTTGTATCATTCCTTCATAGGTGTTGATGCTCTCAGCATATTTATCCAGGTATTTATTAAGAAAAGCGGGATCGCTGTATTCTTTGACTGCATCAAAATAAGCTTTCCTGAACAGGCTGTCTTTAAACAAGTGATTATTACGCTTGTATATAACATTTTGAGGAAGTGTCAACCCTCGTCCAAAAATATTACTGGTACTATCAAACGTTACATCTGTTCCATAGCAATCAAATATAATGGGTTGCAATCGTGAAATAACCGGATTGTAATAAAATCGTTGATTATGCCAACGAAATCCGTGTTTGGCATACATGCAATCAAGCAAGGCAAAAGTCCTGGCGGTTTTATCAATATCAAATATCTCATTCGCAGGCGCAGAAAGCCATCTGTAATGGTTAACCAGATTTTGGGCAAGATCAAAATATTGCCATAGTGAAGGCGACTTTCTTATCTTGTTTTCCCCGAATGCTCTAATCTCACATGTTTCAAATGCATGATCGCCGGGCATTTTTTGATTGACATTCTCCCAGAATTCAGATTCATCCATCTTAAGGATAGGTCCTTCGCGATGGGAAGCAGATTCAACAATTTGTTTTTTAAAATGTTCTTCATAAGCATATATGCCTTTCGATTCCCCGTTTAAATAAACACCGATGAAACCATACCTTGTTGACAGTAGCCCTTCATCCCGTGCTATTTTGTGTATGAACCACTCCCGTAGGAAATCTCTGGTGTGTGGAGATTGTATGGAAAATTCCCGCATCCCTTTCCAGGAATTATCGCTCATTTCAATCCGAAATGACCATTTATCTCCCTTTATGTGATCAAGCCAATCGCCTTTCAGTCGGATGTTGATGTCGTTTAGCTTACCCCCCGTGTTTAGCAATGCAGCGTATTCCTTTTTACTTTCATCCATAATATTGCCTTCTTCGAAAGCCAGTTTGCGGGCATTTTTTAGTTTGTACCATGGTTCATCATTGATCAGCAAATGTACAGTTTGCAAACTGTCAAATTCAGGGTATGTTTTCTTAGGGGCACTATAAATTGCAAGTGAGTCAATCCATACATCCTGCCGTAATTTATTCCAGATATAAATACCGATGTCTTCATTTTTCAAAGTCGGCGGAATAAAAAATTCAGTTCTTTTTAATTTCCAGTCACCTGATTGTAAAACTGTTTTTGACACTTCATATAATTTACCTTTGGCTTGTGCAACTAGAATGGGATCAGCATCTGCATTGCATTGTAAAGTAATACTAAAGTATTGGTTTGTCCTGGGTTTTGATATTTTAACCAGGTTCTGGAATTCCCTTTCTTCCGAAATAAACAAACTCCGTTCACCCTGAAATGCTTTTTCTGATGTGATGTGTTTTTTATCAATTTCTCTGAAATTTATGCCATATGCCCCGGAAGGTTCTTCTCCTGCTTCAAATCCCATGAACAGGTCTATGGTATCCCCTGTGTCACTTAGTTGTGTGCTGAATTTGTTATGCAGGTATAATAAGCTAAAAACCAGGGCTGCACCAATACATAACCACATTAAATGTTTCAGGTTTTTTCTCATCATTATATATGGTAATACATCTACAAAAGTACGAATATTTATTTAGATGCAAAACACCGGACTCTCAATAAATAAAATAAAATACAATATGAACACTGCTTTGAGGTTAAATAAAAAATGATCAAAC
>JAQIDD010000396.1 GCA_027858215.1 Candidatus Delongbacteria bacterium
TCATTTGCACAAAATTTAAAGCAGGATATGAGAAACGCTGAAAACCCCATGGGAACAAATATCATAAACAATCTGACTGCGTTAAAGTTTTTCTAAATAGCTATGGCTATTCAGAAAAACTTATGCCTTGCATATTATTCATTATATTTGTTTCTTGAAAGAAAAGAATTAATAGAAGGCCCCTTAACATTGGTAAGAACATGTGATAGGTTGTCAGACAGATATTCATCTATTTTTTTCCCTGACTCTGTCATCCCTTATAACAGCACTATCCGGATCAGCTATGGGCAAATAATCCAGATATATCTGTGACATGGATTTAAACATATTTTTTCGTGCACCCGGAAATTGCTCCTCAATAGCATGCAGCATCTCCCCTATTTGTATGCGACGGGTATTGTCTTCATACGGACAGGGTTTGTTTGTCAGGGGAAAATCCATAAGCCTGGCAAATTCGGTTGTCTGATCATCCGTATGGTTAAGCAAAGGCCTTATCAAATTAACACGGCCCCCAAACATTGGTAAATTTCCGGGCATCGATGATAAGGTTCCATGTGACACCATATTCAACATCATGGTTTCCAAAGCATCCCCCCTGTGATGACCAAGTGCAATTTTGTTAACATCCTTTTTCTTTCCAAACTCGAACAAGGTTTTACGACGGTGCCATGCACAATAAAAACAGGTGGATGATTTATTTGTTTTCGAAAAATTAACCGAAATCTGTTTAACATGCAAAGGCACATCCAATGTCTTGCAAAAATTTCTTAACCACAAAACGTCAGTTTTATAAGGAATCTCAATGATATCCACAAAAACGGCTATGAGAGTGTAATGCTTTTCCGAAAAGTTTTTTCTTCCGGCCAGGGTTTTCAACAGGGCAAGGCTGTCCTTACCACCGGATACCCCCACCATCAATCTGTCTCCATCTTCAATCATGTTATGCTCCCGGATACATGCTCCCGCCCTGGCATGGAATTGCTGTAAAAACTTTTTTTCTTTCTTATTCATACAGACAAAGGTAACGATTGTAATTCATGATCAGATAATTTCATCAGCAAACATTAAACATCTGCTCTTCTAATTTGTTAACTTAATGACTGTTAAAAATAATCACGGGTGCTGGCCTCCAATTTGGATATTGATGTAAAATTGTCGTTCTTGCATCCTTGTTTAAACACATATGAAAAACATGACGAATCATATTGATCTAACATTTACAGGGTTACTAAACCACAACAAGCAAAACTTTTCTCAAAATAAAGCGCTGGGGTTCGATAATGAACGGATGATGACTTATGCTGAAATGCATAAACACATTGAATCTGTACAGCAAAAACTCATCAACCTGGGCGTAAAACCCGGAGATAAAGTAGCGTTGTTTTCTAACAATGCACCAAACTGGGGAATAGCATATTTTTCTGTTGTAAGCATGGGGGCCGTTATTGTTCCCATATTGCCTGATTTACAAAGCGAGGAAATAAAAAATATCCTTGAACACTCAGAAGCTAAGGCCATATTTGCATCAGAAAAGCTGAAAGATAAACTTGATAAAGCTTGTGATTATCTACCTGAAACTGTTATTACAATAGATAATTTTAAGGTTGAAAAAGGTGAATCAAAACCTGTCGAACTCAGTCTGCCTGATATTCACGAAGATGATCTGGCTGCCATCATATATACATCAGGCGCCACAGGGAAATCAAAAGGCGTTATGCTAACACACAAAAACCTGGTTACCAACGCCATTCAGGGACATAATGTACAACCCATCAATGAAGATGACCGTTTTTTGTCGGTATTGCCCTTATCGCATGCCTATGAAAACACCCTCGGATTGCTGTTACCGGTTTTATACGGAGCCAGCGTAACCTACCTTCGGAAACCCCCTACTGCAGCCATTTTAATGCCAGCATTAAAACGGGTACAACCTACCATGATGCTGACTGTGCCAATGATCATTGAAAAAGTAGTGCGCAACAAGGTGTTTGCCAGGTTTGAAAAAGGTGGGTTTATTACCATGTTATATCAATTTCTTCCGTTACGTAAACTGATACATTATCTCGCAGGGAAAATAATCAAATCTGCTTTTGGCGGCCAATTGAAATTTTTTGGCATCGGAGGCGCCAGGCTGGATAAAAAAGTGGAGCGTTTCCTGTTGGATGCAAAATTTCCATATGCTATTGGGTATGGCCTTACTGAAACAGCCCCTTTATCTGCAGGTTGCAACCCTGACAACACAAAATTACGCTCTATTGGCCCGGCTGTTAAATGGGTACAATTGAAGATCAGTAATGGACAGGATGGTGGTAATCCCGGAGAAGTGCTTATAAAAGGACCAAATGTAATGAAAGGGTATTATAAAAATCCGGAATTAACACAAGAAGTATTTACAGATGATAATTATTTCCGAACAGGGGATTTAGGCGCTTTAAATGTGAAAGGCAGATTGTATCTGAAAGGACGCTCAAAAAACATGATAGTCGGCGCCAATGGTGAAAATATTTATCCCGAAGACATAGAAACCGTAATCAACAATTATGCTTATGTAATTGAATCGGTTGTGATTGAAAGAAAAGGCAAGCTTATAGCCCTGGTACATTTCAACCGTCAGGAAATAGAAGAAAAAGTCAACCATTTACGTGAAGACATTCAAACTCTGGTGGACAAGAAGATGGATGAACTTACCAGTGAACTTCATGATTTTGTCAATGCAAGAGTCAGAAAAAATGCACGCTTACAGGCCATCGTGGTACAAAACTATGAATTTGAAAAAACCGCAACCCATAAAATCAAGCGGTTTATGTACCAGTAAGGGTAAAATTATTGGGTTTTACTCAATTTTAGACATTCATTGTTGATGGGGACATTGCCCCCGTCTTATAACGCATCAATTCCACTAAGCTCACTGCCATTCAAAAACCGGGGAGCACCTGTTTGTTTGACGGCAAGCTGTAATTCAGCCAGATATTCCAGCACTTCCATCCGGTCATAGGCTTCGAACAAGCTTTTCCCGGTTGTCATGGCGCCATGATTATTCAGCAGCGCAGCATTTGTATTTCCCAGGAAACCGGAAACATGGCTTGCAAGGACATCAGACCCCATCAACGCATAAGGCACGCGAGCAATTTCGCCAAGGAAAAACCGTGCTTCACCACATAAGTTATTTTGCAATTCCTGTTTAGAGCAAGCCCAGGCTGTAGCTTTTGGGGGATGTGCATGTACTACTGCTTTCACATCCGGACGCTGATGGTAAATATTCAAATGCATAGCTGTTTCCATGCTGGCTTTCAATTCCGGGGTCAGTAATTTTCCGTCAGCATCCAGTTCAATGATTTGTTCAGCAGTGATATTCCCTTTATCCACTTGTGAAGGTGTAATGAAAACATGGCCGTTGCCTCTTTTCATTGACACATTGCCACCTGAGCAAGTTGTCAGATGCCGGTCATAAAGCCTTTTCATAATATCTGCTACTGCTTGTTTTTCTTTTATGTTTTTCATGATCTAAATGTGTTATTTGGACACTAGTAAATTCGATAAAGCACTTTCACTGGCATCAATAATGCCCTTATCGGTAATGATACCAGTAATAAGTGTTGCCGGTGTTACATCAAAAGCGGGATTGACACAGCCGGATGCCGGATGATTGACATGTATGGTATGTTTGTTTCCTTTATCATCCGTACCACATTGTTTCATGACTTCGGATGCATCGCGTTTTTCAATGACAATATCACGGCCGGTTTTGGTATTCGGGTCAATGGTTGAACATGGAGCTGCCACATAAAAAGGAAGGTTATAATATTTTGCAGCGATGGCTTTTTCGAGCGTTCCGATTTTATTCGCCACATCGCCATTGGCAGCTATCCGGTCTGCTCCGACGATAACCATATCAATTTTGCCCTGGGACATCAAAGCTGCACCAGCGTTATCGGGCAATATCGCATGGGGCACACCGTGATTGTGTAATTCCCAGGCGGTAAGTCGCCCTCCCTGTGACCGCGGGCGGGTTTCATCCACATACACAAAAACAGCTTTTCCACTATCCCATGCCAGGTACACAGGTGCCAAAGCAGAACCATAATCAACAAAAGCAAGCCACCCTGCATTGCAATGTGTTTCAATACGCATTCCATTTTTGACGATCGTATTACCATATTCGCCAATGCGTTTTCCTTCTTTAGCATTTTCGTCAGCGAGACGTCTTGCTTCAGCGATGGCCTGGGCTCTGCCTTTCAATGCTTCATTAAACACCTTTTCAGTGGCGTAGAACAGGTTTTGAGCTGTTGGCCTGGTGGCTTCAATATCATGCCGGGCTGTTACCAGATACTGGTTGTAATCAGCGGAGGGAGCTTCATGCGCAGCCTGTGCCATGGCATATCCGGCAGCCGCTCCAATTGCTCCAGCCCCTCGAATAATCATGGTTTTTATTGCCATGCAGGTATCTTTATATGATTTCGACGTAAACCATGAAAACTCAAAAGGCAGTGCATTTTGTTCGATCATGTGCACTTTTCCTTTATCGAAATATATTGTTCTGAAATGTTTGTTATTTACTTTCATTTTGATCCGGGTTTTACCAAATGTTCAAAAGGCAGTGTTCCAAATGTAATCATTTTTTGTGCAGGTTGAATCAGTTCAGATTTTCATACAGTATGTCATTATAAGCTTTCATTATTTTTCTTACTGCCGGATGTTTGGGATCAGCGTGGCAACAAGCCCTTACTTCCCTCACAGGAAGCACTTTAGGGGATGTCCCGGTAATAAAGATAGCATCGTATTTCAACAGATTGGTAACATGCACTGGATTTTCTTCAAATTTTAGCCCGATGTTTTTTATGCACTCTATCACATATTTCCGTGTCACACCTTTTAGCACCATATTATCCGGGGCTGTCACTACAGTATCGTCAACCACAAAAAACACATTTGACTTGCCGCCTTCGGTCAGGTATCCGTGTTCGTTGTAAAACAAAACCTCATAGACATTTTTGATATCTTTATAGCGGGCTAGTACGTTTTTCATGCTCTGGTTCCATTTTTTAACATTGGGGCGCTCCCTTTGAAAACGCGCTACAGCAACATCAATACCATTAGTGTAATCTTTTTCTGATGGATAATGGTGAGGAATGACTTCTGTCAGCCATTTTAAATGCTTCCCGTCACTGAAAACGGATACACGGATATTACCATGCTTGATGTGGTTGACTCGAATGCATAATTTAATTTTTTGTTGTACATATTTTTTAGGAAGGCTTTTTTTCACTCCTGACAGCGCAAGGCTTTCCTGCATCCTGTACAAATGGGCATTCATAAAAGCAAGTTTTCCATCAATCACCCGCATCACTTCGTAAAACATATCGTATTCAGCAAGTGCCTGATGGTTAATATGGTTAGCAGGAATACACTGGTTATCCAATATGACAAAACTTTCTTTTTCAGACATGTTGACCATATTGCTTTACATATTCCAGCAAAAGGTTCAATACGTTGTGCACATTTTGGTTAAAGGTTTCCAAAACAGCTTCCCACGAAACGGGTTTTTCATCATCTTTCCAGCAGTCATAATCCGTGCTCATGGCAACCACAGCATAAGGAATACCAATCTCATTTGCCAGAATGGCTTCAGGGGCAATACTCATGTTAATTAGATCAGCTCTCCATGCCCTGAACATGTGAGATTCTGCCTTGGTTGAAAACCTGGGGCCTTCAATAGTAATGATGGTACCACTTTCATGGAAATGAAGATTGAGCTTTTTTGCCAGATTGCTTAATCGCGTTCTGATATCTTTATCAAAAGGCTCTGCCATGGGGGAATGTTTCATTTCTCCGGCAGGAAAACTTTCATAAAAGGATACCTTTCTAAGCCTTGTAAAATCAATAAACTGATCAGCAAACACCAGATCTCCGGGTTTAATTTTCTCTCGAAGACTGCCTGCAGCCGTACTGGCAATGATTTGCTCACAGCCCAATTCTTTCAATGCCCATAAATTGGCAGGGTTGTTTACCTGTGTTGGTGGGAGGTTATGCTTTTTGTTGTGCCTGCTTAAAAGTGCAATATGAGCACCCTGAATTTCACCCACGGTAATATCCGAATGAGGTCCATAGGGTGTTGCGAGATTAATTGCTTCTGATTTCTTCATTATATCCGGATCTTCGAGCCCGGAACCTCCAATGATGCCTAATTTTTTAGTCATACCTAAGCGAATCTAAATTCATTTGATATCTTCTTTCGATGGCTGTATCCCCGGGAAAATGATCATGAGCGATTTTTATGATGTGTTCAGCCGAATCAAGTTCATATTCTTTGACCAGTAAATCAAAATAGTGTTTCATCCCATCGGGGAGAAGGGGTTGTGTGTAATCTGCAGCGTAATTTTTCACGGAATCAAAGGCCGGTAACATCTTATCCATGGTTTCCAAAGCTTCACGCTCGTTATAATTAAAAAAATCCATCACGCCATTATAAAAGACCAAACCAGGATCTTCCGACAAGCTCATAAAATTTCGCAATAGTGAATTGATTTTGCTATAATCATTGTCAGCAGAATAATTCAGGATCATGGGAATTCCGGCTTTGATAATATCTTCAATGATAAAATTATTTTCCGGAAAGTATTCTCCATATTTATCCTTCTTCACTGCCCTGTTCAGGTTTTTTAAAGCATCCATGTACGCCCCCTTGTATTCTGTCAACTTAGCAAGGGTAGAATCCCGGGAAATCTGATAATAAGCCAAAGCCTGATACAAATAAAGTTCAGGGTCTCCGGCGTACTTTTTCTTTCCAAGCAATTTATCAGCCCTGTCAATGCAATCTTCCCACTCTTCATTTTCATACATTTCCGCCAGTTTGTCAAAATATCCTCCCACAACTTGCGACATACCAACAACGGACAGGGAGAAAATAAACACAAATAATATCAGTAACCGTGTCATAACTTTGCTTTTTCCGTCTTCTTGAACTAAATATGAAATCCCATAGCTCCTCACGCTTGCATATCACCCAGT
>JAQIDD010000196.1 GCA_027858215.1 Candidatus Delongbacteria bacterium
CATAATGTTTGAGTTCGAGGCCTGCGAAGTATTTAAAACCAAGGATTTTACTTTCGTAAATGACTGTTTTAAATACGAGCGTAACGAAGAAATCAGACATTATGGACAGACACTAACTAGCCTGATGGTAGTAAGGTATCGTAGAAAGCCAAAAATGCTGACTCAAGTGATGCATTATAAATCAAAAAATACCTGTCATCTAAAAAAATCATGCTATTTTTGTGACTTGATAACAAAAACAAATTTTATTCATGACAATTCCCAGCAAATACAGCCCCGACAAAACAGAATCAAAATGGTATAAACAATGGATGAACAAAGGCTTTTTTCATTCTGAACCCGACAACAGGGAACCCTATGTCAATGTCATACCTCCCCCGAATGTTACCGGGGTTCTCCACATGGGACACATGCTCAACAACACCATACAGGATATCCTGGTACGGCGGGCGCGTATGCTCGGAAAAAACACCGTATGGGTACCAGGTACCGACCATGCATCCATTGCCACAGAAGCTATGGTTGTAAATAAGCTCCGCGAAGAAGGCATCAACAAAAGTGATATTTCCCGCGATGAATTCATGAAACATGCCTGGGAATGGAAAGAAAAGCATGGGGGCATCATCCTCGAACAACTCAAAAAGCTGGGTGCCAGTTGTGACTGGGAACGTACCGCTTTCACAATGGATGAACCACGCTCCGAATCTGTCATCAAAGTGTTTATTGACCTATACAAAAAAGGACTCATCTATCGTGGTGTACGCATGGTTAATTGGGACCCCCAGGCCAAAACTGCCGTATCTGACGAAGAAGTCGTTTACACCGAAGAAAAATCCAAACTCTATTACGTCCGTTATCAGGTAGCAGACAATCCCGATGAATATGTCACCATTGCCACAACACGCCCCGAAACCATTCTTGGTGATACCGCTGTCTGTATCAATCCCAATGACAAACGCTTTGCTCATCTCAAAGGCAAACGCGTTGTTGTTCCGATGGTAAACCGCATTGTGCATATCATTGAAGATGAATACGTGGACATGGAATTTGGTACCGGATGCCTGAAAATCACACCTGCCCACGATGTAAATGACTATGAAATCGGCGTTAAACACAATCTTGATTCCATTGATATCTTTAATAATGACGGCACACTCAACGAAAAGGCTGAGCTTTTTGTCGGCACAGACCGGTTTGAAGCCCGCGAATTGACAGCCAAAGAGCTGGAAAAATGCGGTGCTTTGATAAAAACAGAAGATTACATCAACAAAATCGGCCGCAGCGAACGTACAGACTCAGTCATCGAACCCAAACTGTCAATGCAATGGTTTGTGGAAATGAAAAAACTGGCCAAACCGGCATTGGACGCCGTGATGAATGATGAAATTAAACTCCATCCGCCCAAATTCAAAAACACATACCGCCACTGGATGGAAAACGTCCGCGATTGGTGCATTTCCCGCCAGCTCTGGTGGGGACATCGCATCCCGGCATGGTACCTGCCCGGCAACAACGATTACGTGGTTGCCGAAACGGAAGAAGAAGCGCTGAAACTGGCCCGGGAGAAAACAAATGATCCAGAACTCACCATCAATGACCTCAGACAAGACGAAGATGTCCTGGACACCTGGTTCAGTTCATGGCTGTGGCCAATATCTGTATTTGACGGTATCCGTAATCCTGAAAATGAGGATTTTAAATATTATTATCCCACAAACGACCTGATTACTGCCCCGGAAATTCTGTTCTTCTGGGTAGCCAGGATGATTATGGCAGGGTACGAATATCCGGGGGAAAAACCTTTTTCCAATGTGTATCTGCATGGCATCGTTCGTGATACCCATCGCAGGAAAATGTCGAAATCACTCGGCAACAGCCCCGATCCTATCAAACTGATGGATAAATATGGAGCAGATGGGGTACGCATGGGCATGCTGCTTTGCTCCCCCGCCGGCGGTGATTTGCTTTATAATGACAACCTCCCCGAGCAGGGGCGAAATTTTGCCAACAAAATATGGAACGCATTCCGCCTCGTAAAATCCTGGGATGCTGACAAAAAAATACAACAACCCCCTGCCGCCGCTGAAGCCGTTAAGTGGTTCAATCACAAACTCAATGACGGCACTAATCAACTTAACAAACAGTTTGATGAATTCAGGCTTTCCGAAGCCCTGATGACCGTTTATCGCCTGTTCTGGGATGATTTCTGCTCATGGTATCTTGAGATCATCAAACCGGCATATCAAGAAGCCATTGACAAACACACCCTCCAATCTACCATTGGTTATTTTGAAACGCTGCTGAAACTGTTACATCCCTTTATGCCATTTATCACCGAAGAAATATGGCATCTGATAAACAAGCGCGATGAAAACAATTACCTCATCATCGCAAACTGGCCTGATGCAGGAGATGCTGACGAAAAACTGCTCATGAATTTTGAATTAACCAAAGAAGTGGTAAGCAACATCCGCACCATTCGCAAAGAAAAAAATATCCCCATGAAAGATGCGCTCGACCTCAGTTTAATCCCGCATCAAAAAACATACAACCCCCAATTTGAACCGGTCATAACAAAATTATGCAAGCTTTCATCATTCAAACACGTGGACAGCAAGATTGAAGGAGCTGCCGGTTTTATGGTCAACACAAATGAATATTATCTGCCCGTCGGCGAACTCATCAATACTGAAGATGAAATCAATAAGCTCGAAAAAGACCTCAATTACAACAAAGGTTTTCTTAAAACGGTGATGAAAAAACTCAGCAACGAACGCTTTGTCAACAACGCTCCCGAACAGGTAGTAGAAAAGGAAAAACAAAAAAAGGCCGATGCCGAAGAAAACATCAGGCTCATCCAAGAACAACTTAAAAATTTGAAACAATAAGCGTCACATCGGGGAAAATCGAAATTAAATATATCAATTAGTTTTAGGGCAGCCCCTTCAGCCATGCGGTTTTAGGTGCGCATGGCTGAAGGTCGGCCTGCGGCTTCTATCTGTGTCCGCTTCAGGCATGTTCTGTTATCCCAGGGCAGGGAGCTTCTGTTGTCGCTCCTGCCCCGGCACAGAAACATTACCCGCAGCGGACACAGGATAATCCGCCTCCGTCCTGCTGCAAATCATCACAACATATAAAATATCACACCCAAACACAGCATCCAAAACACAGAATCTGAAAACCAAAACCCGGCATATTTTCTTGCCCGTATCCTCTATTTTTTGCATCTTCGTACCAAAATTGAGATTACGTTATGAACACTTTAGAAGCAATAATGACACGCCGTAGTATCCACCAGTTTAAGGATGCACCTGTTACCGATACCCAAATAAAAAAAATACTGGAAGCTGCCATGAATGCACCCAGTGCCGGCGACGGACGCCCCTGGGAATTTGTTGTGGTCAGGAATAAAGAAAAACTCAACGCTCTGGCTGATAAAATTGATGAAGGCAATGATATGTTCAGGCAGGCACAGGTAGCTATCGCCATTTTGGGTGATAAATGCAAAGAAGGGTTTCCCGGCTTTTATCCGCAGGATTGTTCGTGTGCAGCACAGAATATATACCTGGCAGCGCATGAACTCGGACTTGGCACCGTGTGGATTGCCACATGGAGTGTGCCCCCGCGCGTCAAAGGCGTTAAAGAAACCCTGAACATTCCTGATCACCTCGAACCATTTGCCGTTTTTCCCATTGGTGTGCCTGCAGAACATTTATCCCCTAAATACCGCTATGATGATAAAATGGTGCATTGGGATGAGTGGACAACAAAAAAATAGCCTTTGGGGCACCTAATATGTTAATCTGTATGAAACGATGTTTCACATCGAAACCAGAAGTTACACCATCTTCTCAACATTCCAGACAAAAGCCCGGATGCCAACTTCTTCATTCACAGCATCAATTTTCTTGACAGCTTCCAGCAGTGCATCTACTTTCTCATCCTCCACTAAAGTTAAGATGGCATTGTTTTGCTCCGGCCAGGTATGAGTCCCCATGTGGGGATCACCATCATTGCTTCCCCGTCCATAAACAGTTGTCCATTGTGTATAACCTCGAATGTCCAGATAATCGAACATGTATTCCATTTTTTCCGAATGCGCCTGGTTGAATATGATAAATACAGATTTCATATTGGTTGCTTTATGTTATAAAATGCGAATGCATCAATCTAAAAATTCATAATTCTTTCTCAGTTTCGCTTTCTTATTGCGTTCTCCGCTGCGTGTAAACAACATATAAACCACAGGAACAATTACCATGGTAATGATAGTTGAAGCGATGAGGCCGCCAATGACAGAAATACCCATCGGGCTCCATATTTCAGAGCCTTCACCTGTGCTTAGTGCAAGAGGTAACATCCCAAGAATGGTTGTAACAGCCGTCATCAACACGGGCCTTAACCTTGACCTGCCGGATAAAACGATGGCATCAGCGAGGGGATGTCCCCGATCACGCATGAGGTTGATGTAATCGACAAGCACGATGGCATTTTTGACCACAATCCCTACCAGCATAACAGCTCCCAGGGCAGCAATAATACTCAACGGTTTCCCGGCTATCAACAAAGCAATAACGACCCCTGTAAAGGCAAAGGGAATGGAAAACATGATAATAAAAGGCATTTTCAGGGATTCAAATTGTGATGCCATCACAAGATATACCAGTACAAGACTGAGCACCAACAAAAGAGCCAAATCCTGAAATCCTTCCTGCTGGTCTTCGTAAGCGCCACCGACTTCCACCATAAAACCTGTAGGCACATCAGTGTTTTCAATAATTTCCTGCATCTGAGAAGCCAGTTCTCCCATGCTGATTTTGTATGGCGTTGCCGACACAGTCACAATACGTTCGCGTCGCTTGCGTTCGATGTTGGGAGGTGCATAATATTCTTTTATTTCACCAAGCTCGCCAAGACGGACAAACGTTCCCATCGGAGTTTGTACATCGATGTTTTTAATATCTGAAATGCTGTTTCGGTATTCTTTTTTGAAACGCAGCACAACATCATATTCTTCCCCTTGTTCACGGTATTGTGTTGCGGTTAGGCCTTCGACACGATTGTATAAAGCCGACGATACCATGGCAGTATTCAATCCATTGGCAGCCAGTTTTCTTCTGTCAAGATCTACTTGCAACTCCGGTTTTTCATCTTCCCGGCTGATTTTAATATCACGGGCTCCCGGAATATTACGGACACTATCAGCAAGTTGGTCGGCAAGGCGTGTGGATTTTTCAAGATCATACCCATAAATTTCAAGGTCAATGTTGTTTTGAGCCATTCCTCCTGACATACCGCCGCCAGTGGTGACGTTATATTTTACGATTTCCGGAAATACTTTCAGTTCTTTCCTGACTGCTTCCATGATTTCCCAGATGGATGTGTCTCTCTCACTGGAATTTTCCAGGCGCACTGTATAGTTGATGATATTTGAACCGGTAGAGCGGAACATGGAAAGGAAACCACCTTCATCATCAGCACCGGCAGATGTGGATACCAGTTCAACCTGTGGGAATTTATTAAAAAGGATACTATCGATTTTGTTGGCAATTTTTACGGATTCATCCACACGAACGCCAGCTTGCAATTCAACGGAAATATTAAAACGGTCTTCGTCCGTTTGTGGCATAAATTCAGTTCCCAGCCTGGGTGCCAAAAGCACTGTGCCAATGACGATTCCAAGCGCAGCGAGTATGATTATGCGTTTGTGGGATAAGCTCCATCTTAATACCCTTGCATACCAATTATCAAACTTATCAAGCATGGGGCGGATGGTGCGGTCATAACTAAATTTTCCGGGTTTTTTGTGTTTTTTCTTCAAGCGCAGCAATTTCGAACTAAGCATTGGCGTAAGGCTGATTGCAGCAAGGGTGGAAGTTGTTACAGTAATGGTAACAATCCAGCCCAACTGTCTGAACATGATTCCGGTCATTCCTCCTACCATGGTCATGGGGAAAAAGACGGCCACCACTGTTAAGGTGGTGATAACCACAGCCAGCCAAACTTCATTGGTAGCATAAATTGCCGCTTCCCTCGGGCTGCTTCCACGTTCAATATGTTTGCTGATGTTTTCGAGCACAACAATGGCATCGTCCACCACCATCCCGATGGCAATAGCAAGTGCTGATAACGAAATAATATTAATGGAATTCCCAGTAAGTCTAAGGTATATAAAAGTGACTATCAGCGAAATGGGGATTGTCAGTACCACAATAAAGGTAGCGCGCCACCGCCCGAGAAAAAACAACACCACCACAATCACGAAGAGCATCGCAAACATCAGTGTTTTTGTCAGGTTATTGATCGACCCCTTAATAAAATCACTTGAATCAAAAATGGTTTGCACTTTGACGTCGGGAGGCAGGTTGGCTTTTAGTTCTTCCATTTTCGCATTCACCTGTTTGGCGATGTTGACCGTATTTGCCCCGGACTGTTTCATCACCATCATACGGACGCCTTTTTTTCCATTGATTTTTTCATCCATGGTCATTTCCCTGATGGAATCCCTCACAGTAGCGACATCTTTCAGGTATATTGCTTTTCCCTGGACATTTGAAATTACGACATTTTCAATATAATCGCTGGACTTGAATTCCCCTTCCACGCGAAGCGGATAATCCATTTTCCCCATCTCAATGTTGCCGGTAGGCATGTTCATGTTTTCGGCAGCGAGAATTTGTCCTATCTGTTCAATGGTCAGATTATACGCTTCCAGTCGGCGGGGATTAAATTCTACCGCTATTTCACGTGTTGGTGTTGCTACCACACTAACGGAACCAATGCCTTCAATGCGGTTCAATGGATTGACAAAGATTTCTTCGAGCAGTTTTTCCAGCCCCTCGTAGTTTTCATCTGCTGTGATGGCGAACATTTGTATCGGCATCATGCTGGAATTAAACTTAAATATTTGTGGATCTTCCGCGGCATCCGGTAATTCGTCTTCGACAAAAGCAAGACCATCACGTATGTTATTGGCAGCTTCGCTTAAGTCAGTCTCAAACTCAAACTCCAGAATCACGATTGAAAGGTTATCTCTGGACACAGAAGATATTTCCTTTAAATCATCCACCGTATTGAGTCCGTCTTCAATGGGTTCACTTATATTGGCTTCAATATCTTTAGCGCTGGCACCGGGGTAGGTTGTAAAAACAGTAATTGACGGTATTTCAATTTCAGGATACAGATCCACCGGTAATTTATATACCGAATATATGCCCAGGACAATAATGGCAATAAATATCATCAATGTGGTAACGGGCTTCTTAACTGCACTGCTATAAATGCTCATGGGTTACAATTTTAAACGACTTTACCTGGGTTAATTTTATTTTTTTATCTTAATGCTGTCACCATGTCTCAAATTTGCCTGACCGGCGACAATTAAATCCATGCCTGTTTCAAGTTCGTCCGAAATAATTTCAAACTGATCATCAAAACGATCGCCTATTTTTACAGGGATTTTTCTTGCTGTTCCGTCTTCAGCCATAAATACATAGCGGTTGTTTGTCCCTTCCTGCTTAATGATAGCAATAGCCGGGACAAGCATAGTAGCTTCATCCTTAATAGTGATGTGGACTGTAACAAACATGCCGGGACGTAATTTTTCATTTGGATTGTCAATTTTTATTTCAGTCTGAAAGGTACGTGTTGCCGGATCAATAGTGGGATATACACGGTACACTTTCCCTGAAAATAATTCGTTTGGATATATATCAGATATGATTTGTGCTTTCATCCCTTTTTTAATGTAAGGAAACTGCCGTTCTGAAATGCTCACCATAACTTTCAGGGGCGATATTTGCATGAGGGTAACCACCGCTGCTTTTCCGGCTTGTGTATTGGGAGCCCCGGAGTACATTTCTCCGTCTTCATAGTGTTTCGCTGTAACAATTCCGGTAAACGGAGCCTCTAAGGATGTGTTTTCCTGAAGAAATTCGATGTTGGCTTTTGCCAGCTCAAACTGTGTTTTTGCCTGATCGTATTGTTGTTTTGAAATGCTGTTCAAATCATACAATGTGTCCATCCGTTGAAAATTGGTACGTGTATTGTCAAGTTGTATCAATGCCTGTGTCAGCTCAGTCTGATCCATTTGTACGAGTTTCTGATCTTTGGTAATACGATCTCCTTCATCCACAAAGATTTTTTTGATCCGTCCTGGTTTCGCGGGTGCAAAACACACCACTTCCCATGCTTCAAGATTGGCGGTATAAGATAATTGCCTTTCTATGGTGTCTCTTGTCAGTTCAGCAATTTTCACAGGTTGAATTTTATCTTCCTGTGTGACCTCTCGCTTCATCTCGGGTTTACATGCAGATGTCATTCCCGCAACAACCATAATCCATACAACGATTTTTGTTTTTTTCATCACTGTTTTTTCTGATTTATAATTGATTGTATAATTTTTCCAGTTTCAGATTGGCTTGCATCAATTCCATGGCAGCGTTGAGATAATTGCTTTCAGCTTCCAGGTAATTAGAGTTGGCCTGTGTCAAGTCGAGGCTGGATGCCAAGCCATGTTTATATTTATTTTCGATATTATCCAACACACGTTTTGCGACTTTTACATTTTCCTTTTGTGTCTGATAGTTTTCAAATGCATTGGTTAAATCAAATCGTAGCTGATTGTTTTGCATTAACAATTGTTCTTTGACCATTTCTTTGGTCCGCTTTGCTTTATCCAATTCAATTTTTGCTTTGTCCAGATTTGCTTTCCGTACGCCACTCGAAAAAATCGGTATTGACAAGTTAAGGCCGGCTGCATTTCTGGGATTAAGATCAAAACCACTGATCATGATTTTTTCAGTGTAAGTGTAAAAACCGGTAATCGTTGGCCCATAAGCCCATTTTTTCATGTCAATTTGTTTTTCCTGTAATTTTTGTTGTGTTTCCAGCAGTTGATATTGTGGGTGTTGAGCCGGATCAAAGGAAGTAGCCAGTTTTGTGCTTATCTCAAGGTTTTCCATCAGTGCATCCAACGAATCTGTGAGTTCAATTTCCTGATCATAATCCAGCCCCATTTGAAAATGCAGCATGTGATAGGTTAGTCGAACGTTCCGTTCCATTGCCCTTTTCTGGTTTTCCAGTTGTGATTGGCTGATGCTGATCTGATCAACATCAACCTCTTCGGCAAGACCGGCCTGATACATGTTTTTAGTGTGTTCCTTAATATCATCCAGGTTATCAATGTTTTTATTCAATACATCAAGTATTTTTTCAGTAATCAAAATCATGTAGTAGGTATTTTCAATGCTTTCTTTGACATCAAGTTCGGTTAACGTTACATTTTGACGTGCCAGTTCCCTGGCAATATTAGCCGTTTTCAATCCCACCCAATACTGACCTCCAAAAATCAGTTGGGACACTTGTAATTGAGCATTTGACTGATCTGTCATTTTTATGGTTGTAGGTCCTGATGAACTCATGGATTCCAGCAGTTTCAGTATCTCAAAATCCCCCTGGTCAAATAACGTATAATCAAGATCAGGTGTGCTGCTTTCATCATCGCTCCCAAAATTCAACTCGGCTTCATAATTGAAATTTGTCATGTAATCCAGTTTTCCGCTGACCTGGGGTAATCCTTGTCCACGTGCGGCTTTATATTGTTCTTCAGCGATGTGTACATCTTTTTTTGCATTCTGTAATTCCCTGTTGTGCTTAACGGCATATTCCCGGGCTTCGTTAACAGAAAACTGCATGACAGAATCCTGCGCTGACAAGGGAAACATCAGCCATGATGCAAAAACACCAACCAATATCCATTTTTTTACGTTCATAATACTTTATTCACTTTATCATCATTATACAAACATCAAACACCTATTATCATTGGTTTTTAAAAAAGTTTTCTTTCATTTTTTCATAATTTTCCAGAAACAAATCGGTTATGCGTATCAAATCCTTAAAAAACAAAACGTTTTTTGATTCCGGATCGGCTTTCAACTTAATAATTGACTTCATCATTTTATTTTTTTCAATCATCGAATTTTTCACCCTTTCAAACAAGTAAAACGGTTCCTGTACCTTGATATGAAAATAGCGCTTCCTGTCACCGGGATGAGTTTCATATTCTACCATGTCTTTTAACTGCAGTATTTTCAGTGCTGTACTGGCTGAACTTTTACTGATGTTCAGTTCCTCAACAATTTCATCAAACGTAAATTGTTCCTTATCCATTACCATGAGTAGTGCCATGATTCTTCCGGCAACTGGTTGCATGCCTTCCTGTTCTGACTGCCTGCCAATGGTCTCAATCAATTCTTTTTGTTTGTTTATTCTTTTTTCTGTGTTCATGGTAACATGATTTAGGCAACAAAAGTAACAAAGATTTTTTTGGTTCGTTAATTCCCGAACTAAATAAACTTATAATTTTGTTAATGGGTTAAATGCATGTTTGCATGGTTTTGTTTCGGGGTGTTCTGATTAATCTACAATTTTAGTTTTTCTTTTTTGATTGTTGAATACTTAAGTTTTTACATGGTTGTTTGATAAAAAAATACTACTTTTACGCATTATAAAACAAGAAATATATGGCAAGTGTTAGAGAAATTAAAAAGGATATCAATTACCTGATTTATGAAGTACTTTCTGATTGCATGATTCACAAGCATGTTAACAATGACAATTCAAAAGCATCGGACAAGATCATGAAAGATATGATGGCAAAACGTGAGGAGTTGATTTCTCGTGTGAATGAAGCCAAAGACATGGATGATAAAAAAGAAAAGAAAAAAGCGTTTAACGCCATTGAGGATGATTTGATTACCAGTGTAGATGAGTCTTTCAGAGAAATCAGCAAATTGGCTGAAGAAACCAGTGAAAAAGTGTGAAAAAAATCCACATTCCGGACATAGGCGTTGTGAGGCTGAACAAACATGGTAGAGCCAGAAAGAATTTCAACATCCGGATATCTGAAGATGGTACTGTTGATGTGAGTATCCCACCCGGCCAGTCTTATCGTGATGCTCGTGCTATGGTAATCTCCATAAAAGATAAAATCCGGAAATCCAGGCAAACCATAAAGCAACAAAAACTAAAGTCAACTTTTTTCCGCCCGGGGACAGATTTTCAAACCCGTGGTTACCGTTTAAATATTATCAGGAAGCATACATCCACAGCATCTTATTACCTC
>JAQIDD010000277.1 GCA_027858215.1 Candidatus Delongbacteria bacterium
TTGGTACAACAGCGCATGAATTTTTGATATAAAAGCCTTATTTTTGTGTGACTATTTCAGCATATGAGAAGAATAATTCGCATATTTATTTTTGTGATCATTTTGGTGACAAGCTTTCAGGTCAATGCACAGCGTGTCGGGCTTGTGATGAGTGGTGGTGGCGCCAAAGGCATGGCTCATATCGGAGTAATCAAAGCCCTTGAAGAAAACAACATTCCTATTGATTACATCACCGGCACAAGCATAGGTGCGGTTATCGGTAGTTTGTACGCCATGGGATATACCACAGATGAAATGATAGCCTTGTTTAAGAGCCAGGATTTTTATAACTGGTACACCGGCCATATCGATGAAAGATATACGTATTATTACAAGCAATACGATGATAAGGCCGATATGTTAAAACTGGGCATCCGGCAGGAGGACTCCATATTGTCTATTGTGTTGCCTACCAATCTGATAGCATCACCACCAATGGACCTTGCTTTTTTGCAGATATTTGCTCAGTATAGTGCCGTAGCTGATTATGATTTTGATAATTTATTTGTACCGTTCCGGTGCATGGCCACGGATGTGTATAACAACAAATCAGTAGTATTGGGAGAAGGTGACCTTGGTTTGGCTGTCAGGGCTTCAATGACATTTCCATTTTATTTTAAGCCTGTGAGTATTGATGGGGATTTGTTGTTTGACGGAGGCATCATCAATAATTTCCCGGAGGACGTAATGAGAGAAACATTTGATCCGGAAATGATCATTGGAAGCAAAGTGGCATCGAACATCAAAAAGCCCCATGAGGATGATTTGTTACAGCAGATTGAAAATATCATCCTGACTTCCAATACCAAGTATGAAATAAAGCCTGAAGACGGCATTTTAATCGCAAATGAATTTGAAGATGTGAGGTTGCTGGATTTTAGCAAGATAGACGCATTGGTAAGCAAAGGATATAACAGCACTATGGAACTTATGGATTCAATCAAAGAAAGAGTTCCAAGGCGTATTTCACGTGATTCCTTTCAAAGAGCCAGGAAAGCATTCAAAGAAACATTACCCGAAATGCTGATTGACAATATATATATTGAGGGGGTAAATATTCAACAAAAGCGGTATGTACGAAAAAGTTTAAAGCAAAACAAACGCTTGTTATCACTGGAGCAGTTTGAAAAAGCATATTTCCGTTTGATTGCTGATAACCAGATAGAATCTGCGATGCCCATAGCAAAATACAATAAGCAAACCGGATTTTTTGATCTTCATCTGAAGGTGAAACAGGAAAAACCGTATCACCTGCGTTTTGGTGCTAATGTGGCTTCCAATTCAATCAACCAGGCCTTTTTCGGTGTGGATTATAAATTATTGGGTAACCAGGCCTGGTATCTGCATGCCAATATGCATTTCGGAAGGCTTTATACGTCATTTCAGGGGCTTACAAGAATAGATTTTCCGGGGAAATTGCCATTTTACGTTAAGGGAAGCATGACCAGTAACCGCTGGGATTTTTTCAAAACCAACCCTTCGCGATTTTTTGTGGACATGTCGCCGGCGTACCTGATACAAAATGACAATAACTTACGTGTTGATATTGGTTTTCCTGTTGGCTCAACTGCAACAATAGAAGCCGGAGGTGCCTACGGCCGTCTGAAAGATGAATATTACCAGACCAATCATTTTTTACAAACGGATACGGCTGATATCACACGGTTTGATATGCTAACCGCTCATGTGAAATTTGAACGCAATACATTGAATCGCAAATTGTATCCAAACAGGGGCGTGTATGATATGGTGGATACCAGGTATATTCGTGGAAAAGAGAAAAACAATCCCGGAACCACATCTGCTGAAGAGGAAGATTACGGCTATCAGCATGCGTATGGTATGTTAAAATTGCAACACAGCAGATATTTTAACATTAGTGAATACTATACCATTGGTGCCCAACTGGATGTGGTAGCTTCGAATCAGAGTTTTTACCGCAATTACATTTCCACTTTGTTGTCAGCATCAGCATTTACTCCAACCCCGCATTCAAAAACCCTGTTTATGAAAAATTTCAGGGCGCATAATTTTGCTGCTGTTGGGTTTCAGAATATTTTTACGTTTACCAACGATTTTAATTTACGCCTGGAGGGGTATGCTTTTGCCCCGTTGCGGGACATTGTGCAGGAAGAAAATCAGCCACAGATATTCACACCTGCTTATACGGATTATTTCCCGGATATCCGGTTTATGGCTAATGCCAATTTGTTGTATCACACACCGGTAGGCCCTGTGTCATTCAGTGTTAATTATTATGAAGAAGAACGTACACGGTGGTTTTTTATGTTCCATTTTGGGTATATCTTGTTCAACGACAGAGTGACAGATTGAATATCTCACTGATTAAGTGATGCTAAAAAGGCATCCGCTTTTTTTAGACATGCCCCTGTTTTATGCAATGTCCACCCAAAAATAATTTTAATGTAGTTAATCTATTTCGCTAAAATACTTTCCATGTTCTTTTGTGCCGTCAAAAGAACCAAAACCTCGTGCCGAAAATGATTTTGCGACCCGCATGCTGCTTGAAATCTAAAATCCCGAGATCCTGGCGGCCGGGATTTTTACGCTTTCTTCGCAGTGCGGGTACCCCACAACATCATTCATGGCACGAGAAAATATCACTATGGCTAATGGTTCATAAGGGGACGAGATTTTCACTATGGCCTTACAGATATTCTTATCATCCCTGCAACTACGGGGTGCGTGTTCACCGCATTAGCCATTTTTCTAAACATAACATGCTGATTACCTGAAGTATTTAATCTAAGTAGTGTCTGTCCATAATGTCTGATTTCTTCGTTACGCTCGTATTTAAAACAGTCATTTACAAAAGTAAAATCCTTGGTTTTAAATACTTCGCAGGCCTCGAACTCAAACATTATGAACAAGACAATGATTTTATTGACGAACACTAAATATTAAAGTGCTGCACAAAATTTGTTTCTTGAAAGAAAAGAATTATTAGAAGGCCCCTTATGTAAACTATTCCACACTCGAAAAGTATTTCATGAACTGTGAACGTTCGTAGAATTGCGGATTTTTTATGTTTTTGTAGGAGAGTTTCCCTCTGAAATCGCTGATCTTTTCATAAGCGTTGGCATCCATCCATTCATTCACTTCTTTGTTGATGTGGCTCATGTGTGACAAGCCTTTTTTGTACAGTGCTGAACAAACCTGTGTGGTCTGAGCTCCTGCCAGCAATTGTTTGATCACACCTGTGCCGTCATGAATGCCTGTGGAGGCCGAAATTTCAGCTTTATGCAATTCAGTGCTGATCATCCCTACCCAACGCAATGAATGCTGGATGTCTGTATCACGGCTAAAAACAGATGCAGATACCATTTCCATGGCATCAATATTGATATCAGGTTGATAGAAACGGTTGAAAATGGTAACCCCTTTAATGCCTCTGAACTGTAGTTGTTTTACCACTCTGAGGAGATTGGTAAAATGGGGACCGATTTTAACGGAAACTGGGATGCTGACTTTTGACAAAATAGCTTCTGCAATATCGTAATATCTTTTTTCCAGGTCAATGCTTTCAATGTTACCGTTATCCGGGATGATGTTGATGTTCAGCTCCAGAGCATCGGCACCTGCTTCCTGGATACGGGTGGCAAAACCAGTCCAGTCTTTGGCATCTATACAGTTAATGCTGGCAACAACAGGTATGTCACAAGCTTTTTTGGCTTCTTTTATAAGCATAAGGTATTCACTTACCGAATTGTGTTTTGCATAATTTCTGACATAATCTTCGGCTTCAGGATAAGCTTTGCTC
>JAQIDD010000338.1 GCA_027858215.1 Candidatus Delongbacteria bacterium
ACCAAATACTATGTGTACATTCAAATCCGCTGTATATTTGCTTTTTTAAAAAAGGGAAGTATTTTTGACAAAATTTTACTGATGAACCAATCTGTTTTAGAAATACTCAGAAGGCAAGTTGTCCCGGCATTGGGGTGTACAGAGCCCGTAGCTGTTGGTGTTGCTACAGCCAGGGCTAAAGAATTGCTTGGAACAGTGCCTGATAAAGTACATGTCCTGGTAAGCGGAAATATTTATAAAAACGGGATGGGAGTTGGTATTCCCGGCACAAAATCAACCGGACTACCCATGGCTGTGGCGTTGAGTGCTTTGTATTGCAAAAGCAGCAACGGATTGGAAATATTTGAGGACATTGGTTCACATGAAGAATCCGGCGCCAAATTGTTTCTGCAGGAAAAGACTGTTAACATAGAGGTGAAAAATGGCACGGACAAGCTATATGTGGAAACTAGCGTGTTTAAGGGTGCTGAATACGCAAAAGTTATGATCTGCCAACATCACGACAATATCGTATTGGAAGAAAAAAATCATAAAATCTTGTTGGATATCCGACGTAATGATAAAAATGATGGATGTACAGATGATGAATGGACAAACAATGTAAAATTAAAGGATGTTTATCAGTTTACCCGTAATGTCCTTTATGAAGACATTGCTTTTTTGCAACTTGCCATTGATATGAATTGTGCGATTGCAGCGGAGGGGTTAACAAAGCATTATGGGTTACATACGGGTCGGATAATTGAACGTTACATTGAAAAAGGCATCCTGAAAGATGATCTGGCTTCCTATGCGGTGAAATTAACATCGGCAGCAGCTGACGCTCGTATGGCGGGTTCTACATTGCCTGTAATGACAAATTCCGGAAGTGGAAACCAGGGCCTGAGTGTTTCATTGCCGGTGATTGCTGCAGCACAAAAATTATCATCTGATGCTGAATCTACCATCCGGGCCATGGCTTTAGCACAACTGACAGCCATATACATGAAGCAGTTTTTAGGCAAGTTATCGGGATTTTGTGGGGTAACCATTGCCTCAGCCGGTGCCAGTGCAGGCATTGTGGATTTGCTTGGCGGTAATTATAATCATGTAACAAAAGCAATCAGCAACATGGCAGGCACCATCAGTGGTATGCTTTGCGACGGTGCCAAACCCGGGTGTGCGCTAAAAATGTCATCCGGTGCTTACGCTGCTGTGCTGGCTGCATTGATTGCCATGGAAAACATGAGTGTGTCAGATCCTGATGGATTCGTAACCCCCGATATTGAAGATACCATGCGTACCATTGGAAACATTGGGAACAAAGGCATGCAGGTTGCCGATGATATGATACTTGAAAAAATGCAAAAACGAGAACCTCGCTGAATGATTGATCTGGATCAGGCGCTATCAGGATTGGTTGTACATCTAAAACATAACCTTGAGTTTTAAAGCATGATAGCACGATAGGTGAAGGACGACAAAAAAATAAGAACACATAGTTTTTTCTTAAAAAATGATTTCTTTACTGCCGACTTCGGACTTCCGTCTTCGGTTTTTGGACTGAGAGATGTTATCCATTGCAGCCTGACGAAGGCCGGCATCCTGCAAGGCAGGAGGCTATGTGTTTTGCCTGCGCGGCAGAGTGACCGGAGGAAACTCCTGTCCGGGCAGATTGCAAACACCAGCGTGCTGCTGTGCAGATACAGGCCGCAGGCAGAGACCATTTTCATAAATGGCCAAGGTTTTCCTGCTGCCCTAAAAAATAATAATCAGATTTCCTGCTTTTTTGTTCTGTGCCAGTATAAATAGATAATGGCACTCCCGGTACCGAAAACAAAGAAAAGCACACCGGATAACATCAGTGCGGATTGCAAATCATATAAATCTGCATACCAGCCCAGGAAAGGGCCAGTGACAGCAAAAAATACCCGGATGACAAAGTTTCTTACAGAAAGCACGGTGGCACGTTGATCCGATTTAGTAAGGCGGTTGATGTAATCTTTGAGAACCGGAGTTGCGACGCCCCGTGTGAAATAAAACATCAAAAGAAAAGGAATGACCCATAAGGTGTTGAAAAGAGCAAGCGAAACATAGCCAATCCCGATGAAGAGCATAATTCCAAAAATTGTTTTTTTATCACCCAGTTTATGTTCAATACGGTAAGCAATGAGGCTTGTAAGCCCAACAGTGAGGTTTAGAACGGCCCAGGCAATACCGATCTGAGTTTTGGAAAAACCCAGGATGGTATCCATATAAGGCTGAATAAACCATGCCATGGTGAGGGTAGCACAACCGGCGATGGATGAAAATAAGATATTGTACCTGAGTACTTTATTTTGTACGAGGGAATGCTTTACAATGCGCATGATTTTTTTAAGGCTTCCTTTTTGTACATCCTTATGGCGGGGAGGTTCTATTAGTGTAATGGCTGCAGGAATGGCTATGGCTGCTACAGCAATCTGTGCCTGGAACGGTAGTCGCAGGCTTATTTCAGCCAGCACACCACCGGCCAATGCTGCCAGGGTTTCTGCAAAGTTTCCCAGGGACAATACCCGGCCTTCCAGTTTCAAATATTTGCTTTGTTTGTTCTGACTTAATAAGGTATCGTAAAGCATCGCGGAATCTGAACCTGAAATAAAACTTGGCCCTGTGCCCAAAACCATTTCTGCTATCAGAAAGCCCCAGAATCCGTAGGAAAAGCTATATACGACAAATCCGAGAGTGCCAAGCACGGCCCCGATGATCAGTGTGGATTTTCTGCCCCATGTATCTGCTGCGTACCCCGATGGAATTTCCAAAATCACAATGGTGATCGAATATACAGCCTGCAACAGCAATACTTCACGCATTCCCAATCCGTTTGCCTGGTAAAACAACACAATGACAGGCATGATCAACATAAACCACTTGGCTATTTTGATGAGGTACAGGCGGTGTATATTCGATTGTAATCCCTGCATGATGGTGCAAATATAACACAGTCTGTGCGTATTGCAAGTAATTCATCAACCAGGCCAGCAACGCTGAAAACTTGATACAAAAGAATGAATAGAAGTCTCCTTAAAAGATAAATAATTTTGTGAGTAAATTTTTAATCAAACTCCTTTTGAGTTTAAAAATAAAATACTAAATTTGAAGGAAAATGATAATTCAAGTTTTCATCAACAAGCTTGTGAAACTTGACAAATAAACCTTAACAAAAGCTGTGGATATACACCCTTAGATGAAAAATATAAGCACTTTTTGTGTGGGGATAAA
>JAQIDD010000159.1 GCA_027858215.1 Candidatus Delongbacteria bacterium
AAATAATCTAAGTTTCTATAAATTTGAAAGATACGTAACCAAAAAAGCCACCTGATTTCAGATGGCTTTGTGGCGATAATAAATGCTGTGTTATTTTGTGATAATCAGTTTATCAATGAACAAATTGTTGGATTTGTCGTTTAGAACCTCCAGCATATAAGTGCCTGGTGGTAGGTCGGGTGTTTTGTAAATATCTTTAGCAGTTGCTTCAGAAGATACTTTTTTGCCTTCAATGGTATAAATTTGAATTGTAACGGATTTTTCTGTGAGTGCCGATATATCTACAAAAGCATGTGATTCTGCGGGATTGGGGTATAGCAATATCGGATTCACATTAGCTTCATCAACGGCATTGGAAGCAGATACTGTGATGGTATCTGTGTATTCGCATTCAGTAGCATCGCCTACTATGACAACATAATCACCGGCGCACAGGTCTTCTTGTTCACTTCCGAATGCGCTGATTGGCGCTTCCCAATAATACGAATAAGGAGGAATACCTCCGGTCGCAAACAATGAAACACTCCCATTGCAATTGTCATTGACATCTGGTTCTTCATCAACATACAATTCAATATCAGAAACTGTGATGTTCACATGATCTTCAAAAATATTACCACAAGGATCAGCAATTTCTACCCAATAATCATTTTCGCCATTTGATGGTATTACAGAAACTTCTGGATTATTTTCTCCGTTCCACCATGTAAATGTGGCATTGTCTATACTGGCTTCAGCCGTGAGTGTGATTTCGCCTGGAGTCTCACAATAGGTTGTAAATGAATTAATAATTCCTGGTGAGAGAGATATATTCACCTGGTTGGGAACAGTTACTTCTGTTGTAAGGAAACATCCGATGCTGTCAACGATTTTTACGTAATAATCTTTTGGACACAGATTTTGAATGTTCGGATTTTGAGTGTATGTAAGGCTGTCTTCAAAGTAGAAGTAATCAGCATTTCCATATATATAGGTAAACGGTTCGAAATTATTAATCACGTTGATTTGCATGCTGCCATCACATTCATTGTAACAGGACACTTCCTGAACATCAATGTTTTCAAGTTGCATGCTGGAAACTCTAATGGTCACAGAATCATGCACTTCATTGCCACATATATCAGAAATGGTAACCAAATAAGTTTCTATACCAGGCGATGGTTCGATGTTTATGATATTTCCGGTTTCTCAAGTGCTCCAATCATAAAAATCCGGATCAATATTGACTTCTCCCACAAGATCAAGTGTCTCAGGAGGTTCTTCGCCGCAATAATTGGTTTGCACATCCTGTATGCCACCCTTAATCATTTCGGCATCATAAATATTGATGGTATCTAGCACTGAATTTCCACCCGAATTACCACAAGGGCATGATGTCCAGAATTCCAATATCATGGTTTCAGTACCTTCTTCCAGGCCATCGTTGAATGCAGTGTACCAGATTGTATCAACATCTTCGTAGGGAGCCATATAAGCAGAATCAGCAATCTCGCTGACATCCACAGTTTCGTCGGCAGTGCTGCCGGGATGCCAGTCGATATAAATGGATACTTCTTCGTCTTCGGGTGAATTATCTGCCCGTTCAAGCACAAAATAGTTTGTACATCCTTCATACAGGTCAGCATCGGTTCCCACATCAGAGTGGTTGACCGCATTGATCTGTACTCCGCTGGTGAAACTGCCTGCTTCTATGAATACCCCTGAATCAAAGGCACTGTCCCCGGCGTCTCCTATTGCCAGTTTGATGTGGTAGGTTTCACATGCTGTAACAATGGCTTCCGCAGTCAGGCTGACTGATGCACCATCGTATTCGATGACATGATTATATGCCTCGCCCGTGGCACCACTGCCCCCCAAAGGCCCATTATACCATGTGCCTGTGTTATAAAGATTATCAATGGTTACAGGATTTCCGTTTGGTAACAATGCAATGTTTGCAGCATTGCCTGAAAAAGGGCCGCTGATTCCTGGTCCTGAAATAAAAAAACCAAACACATCATTAAAGCTGGAATTGGCATATTCCGGAAATTCTTCTGATCCGAAAATATAATTAAAACGTATGGTATCGCTTGCCGGCACAAAGTCAAACTCAATTACCGTCGCATCATTTATTGAGTAGGAGATCAAGGCGTCCAGATCAGGATCAGAGCCGCTGCCGAGGGTGCTGCCTTCACTGGTACTTTGATCAGGGCCAATTGCGTTTGCTATGTCTCCGGATGCCATTATCAGTCCGGATTCAAAAGGGAAATCTGAGTTTGTATTTGTGAAAGCTCCAAACCCGGTAGATCCATTTATTGTAACATTAGAGGCTGTAACGCAGCCTGTAATCAATGAATCCTGGATAAGAACCTCTGCAGAAATACCATCATAAGTTTGAATGTATGGTTGTGCATTTGCCTTCAATCCAAACACTGTAATAACCAAAATAATTAATTTTATCGGTAGCTTTTTCATGATAGAAACTAATTTAATTAATGGTAAATATACAAAAAAATATTTATCCAGCAAATATTTTTTTATTTTTGTGTGATTATGAGTAGGTTAATCGGCATTGATTATGGTTTTAAGCGTACGGGCATTGCTGTTACAGATCCCCTGCAAATAATTGCATCAGGGCTTGATACAGTACCTACTGCATCGCTTTTTGATTGTTTAGAAAGATACATAAACCAAGAGGACGTGGAAGGCATTGTTTTTGGCATGCCGACAAAAGATGATGGCAGTCCGTCGGAACCGGTGCCGCAAATCATTGGTGCCATGAGAAAATGCCGTAAACTTTTTCCTGGAATACGGATTGATAGTCATGATGAAAGTTATACCTCCAAAATGGCATTTCAAACTATGATTGACGGCGGTGTTAAAAAGAAAAAGCGACGTGATAAAGCATTGGTTGATAAAATCAGTGCAACCATTATTTTGCAATCTTATATGGAAGCTAACAAAAACAAATAATTATGATATATCCCATTTATTTATATGGACATCCGGTGCTTCGAAAAAGGGCAAAGGAAATAGATACCGGGAAAATAGACCCGAAACCATTGATAAATGATATGTTTCAAACCATGTATAATGCCCAGGGCGCTGGGCTGGCAGGGCCACAGATTGGAAAGCCTTTGCGCTTGTATGTGATTGATGCCAACCCAATGGCTGAAGCACATCCTGAGCTTGAAGGTTTTAAAAGGGCGTTTATCAATCCCGAAATTATTGAACACAGTGAAGAAGCAATGGGTTTTGAAGAGGGCTGCCTTAGCATTCCCGGAATTTTTGAACAGGTAAAACGGTACACAACCCTTACCATGCGTTATCTGGATGAAAACCTCCAGGAAAAAACAGAACATTTTGTTGGCATTCAGGCGGTGGTTGTGCAGCATGAATATGATCACCTCAACGGCATTTTGTTTACAGACAAAATAGCACCATTGAGAAAACGCCTGTTAAAGTCCAGACTGGCAGCTATTGCAAAAGGAAAAACGAAAACTGAATATAAAACAGTAATACGATGATTAGCAGACAACATTTTATTTTCTTCATTTTTGTTGTGTTTTTGTTATCTGCCTGCAATCAAAAAGACAAGGAGCAGAGTACAGAGACTGAAACAACTGAACAGGATCCAGAGACAGTGCAAAGTAAAGATGAGATGCAAAAGCAAATTATAAAGCATGAAAAAGTATTGCATAAAGTCGATGAATTGGATGTATCAAAAGCCAATGACATGATCAGGCTTTACCTGAAGTATGCATCTCAATATAAACAAGACAGTCTGGTGCCTGAATATCTTTTCAGGGCAGCCGAACTGGCAATGAATGTGGACAGGCCTTATGATGCTGTAGCTTACCTTCAACGGATTGAAAAAAATTACACCGGATTTGATAAAATCCCCTGGGTCGTTTATCTTACCGGATTCATTTATGACAGCATGCTCAATGAAGATGAAACCGCTGAAATGTATTATAATCGTTTTCTGGATAACTGGCCGGATCATGAAAGAGCAGAAGAAGTAAGGATGCTCAAATCGTATCTTCACATGAGCGATAAAGAAATCATAGATAGATTTGAGAAAAGCAATAAGAAAAACTCGCTGTAATAAGTTTTTAAATGTTGCGCCTTTCCGGTTTTGCGGTGAGTAGTTACAAATTGACATAGCAGTGAATTTGAATGAACATATAAAAAGCATGCCCGTTGTGCGTTTGCTTATACCTTTTATAGCAGGTATTGCATTGGCATTGAAGACTCCTTTTGAAGTTGGGCTCCCCGTAATCCTTGTATTAGGTTTTATAAGTGTGCTGTATTTACAATTGGAATCACGGTTGACGTTTCATTACAAGGGCAGATGGATCAGTTATGTCCTTATTTTTTTGTTTTTATTTTCGGCGGGTGCTTTTTTGGCTACGGATAAGCTATCCAATGTAAATACTGTGAGTTTGCCTGATGATGCTCTGCTCATTGCCGAAGTGCAAACCCCAGCGAAAGAAACGGAAAATGCGTACAGCACAGACATTGCAGTGCAGGCCTACCGTTATAAAGATGACTGGTTTGACAGTGATGGACAAGCCCGGGTGTATTTTCAGAAAGACAGCATGGCCGGAAATATCAAACCCGGTATGTTGATAGCGTTTCAACCCGATTTTGATACAGTTTCAAATTCCGGAAATCCTGAAGAGTTTGATTATGCAAAGTACATGACTTACCATATGATTGCTTCAAGCACCTATTTGAAATCCGGAACATGGACGGTTATTGATCAGACTCAAGTCACCGGATTAAAACGTCGGATGTCACGCCTTAGAACACATCTGCTGGACATATACAGACAGGCAGGACTTGAAGGGGATGAGTTTGCAGTTGCTGCAGCTCTGAGTCTGGGATACAAAGATAAGCTCCATGATAAGCTACGTCATGCATATTCAGCCTCGGGAGCGATGCATGTGCTTGCCGTCAGCGGTTTACATGTGGGGATCATTTATATGGTTATGTTTTTTCTGTTGTCTCCTTTGAGGAAGAAGAAGAAACTCATTTATTTACAGGTGGTTATTCTTGTCATGTCCATTTGGTTTTACGCTTTGCTTACGGGATTGTCGCCATCGGTAACCAGGGCGGCTGTGATGTTTAGCTTTATCAGTGCAGGTACGTTGTTCAAACAGAATATTAACATTTACAATATTCTTGCTGCTTCTGCTTTTGTAACCCTGGCGTTCGATCCGTTTGTCATTACTGAACTCGGTTTTTGGCTGTCCTACCTTGCTGTATTGAGTATCGTTACGTTTTATAAACCAATATATGGATTATTGAACGTTCGAAACCCTGTACTGGATAAATTGTGGTCATTGGTAGCTGTTTCTATTGCTGCACAAATCGGAACTGCACCCTTGACGGTGTTATATTTTCATCAGTTTTCAAATTATTTTATCCTCACAAATGTTTTGGTGATCCCGGTTGTTACCATCATTGTATATGCAGCCATGCTTGTGTTTTTAGTTTCCTGGATATTTCCGGTCCTGGCTGTGTATGCGGGTCATGGTATGGCCTTTTTGGTAGGCATACTCAATAAGCTTGTTTTCTTTATTGAAAGTATTCCCGGTGCGGTTTCTCAACACTTGTACATTACCCCTGTGCAGATGCTGATATTGTACCTGGTCATATTATTTGGATCAATCATGCTAATGAAAGGGAAAAGACAATATGCATGGGCTGTTCTGACATTGTTGATGGTGTTTGTTAGTATCGGGATTATCCGGGATATTAAATCTGTGGAACAAAATAAGCTGCTTGTGTACAATCTGAACAATCATACTGCCATTAATTGTGTTGTGGGCAAAGATAATGTATTGTTTACGGATGTGACAGGAGAAAACAGCAAAATATTAGATAAACGGTTATCTAATTACTGGCTTTCTGAAGGCTTGGAAAAAGAAAAAATTGTTGATCTGAATAAAACCGGAAGCAGGTACATGTTTACCAGTATGTTTTCCATTGATAATCCCCATGTTTTTATGAAAGACCTGTACATTGGCTTTAAGGGTATCAGGATGTTGATCATTAGGGATGATCGTTATAAATACATGATCAATCAGAATCCGATGGAGCTGGATTATCTCGTTTTATCATCTGGTGCTGATGTGGATGCAGAAACATTACATGCTTTGTTTACTTTTGAAACACTTATTTTGGATTCCTCTTATCCCTTTTATAAGAAGGGAAAAATCAAAAACGCAATGGACAAACACAATATTTCGGTACATGATGTTGTTGAAAACGGAGCTTTTATTGAAGATTTACAGGCAGAATAATTTTTATTGAAAGCTGTGAATGTTTAGATTTGTGTGTTTATGTAAATGTTTATATTATATTTGACTATGAAAATAATAATTTCTGGAGCAGGAGAGGTTGGAAAATACCTTGCACAAATGTTGACAAAGGAAAATCATGATACCATTGTTGTTGATACAAACAAAGACAATCTAAAAATTGTAGAACAACAATATGATTTAATGACAATAACGGGATCGTGTTCTTCTTTCAAAACACTGGAAGATGCTAAAGTAAGCACGGCAGATTTATTTATAGCTGTTACCCATTCTGAGGAGATCAATTTGCTGTCAGCTATGTTGGCAAAACGATTGGGAGCCAAAAAAACCATAGCACGTATTGACAATATTGAATACATTGATCCGGTCAGGAAGTTGCATTTCATCAACATGGGCGTTGACAGGATGATTTATCCTGAAAAAATTGCCGCAAAGGAAGTAGTAGCATTGATACGTGAAACCGGAACCAATCAGGTTTTTGAATTTTCTGATGGCCGCTTGAATTTGTTTGTGGTTTTTCTGTCCGAAGATGCTCCAATAATAAACAAAACACTGAAAGAGGCCACACAAATTAGCAATTCCTTCGATTACCGGGCAGTCGCCATTACCCGCAGCGGTAAAACCATTATCCCTTCAGGGGATGATGTATTGAAGGCTGGTGACCATGTATATGTTATTACCAGCCCTGAAGGCATTGATAGCCTGATGAAATATGCCGGCAAGCAAAAAGATAAATTCGATAATGTCATGATTCTGGGCGGAAGCCGCATAGGCCAAAAAGTAGCCAATGAATTGTCAAAGAACTGTAAAATCAAGCTCATAGAAAAAAATGAAAACAAAGCCCTTGAGCTTGCAGACAGGCTCGACCGTTGTCTTGTGATTCATGGGGATGGCCGGAATATGGATTTGCTGGAAGAAGAGGGCATTAAAGATATGGACGCCTTTGTTGCTGTTACAGGAGATTCAGAGACCAATATTTTATCATGCATGCTGGCCAAGAAATTGGGTATTAAAAAAACCATCGCTGAGATTGAGAATTTTGATTATTTTGACTTTGCTCAAAAAATGGGCATTGATTCCATCGTTAATAAGAAACTCAGTGCCGCCTCCCGGATTTATTCTTTTACCATGCATGCTGAGGTATCTTCAATGAAATGCCTTACCAGTACAGATGCTGAATTGTTGGAATTTGTTGTGAAAGAAAAAGCAAGGATAACCAAAGATATCCTGCGTAACCTGAATTTTCCGGAAGATGCTATTGTTGGAGGTGTTGTCAGGGGGAAAAAAAGTTTTATTGCCACTGGAAATACCCACATTGTAAAAGGAGACAAAGTGGTTGTTTTCACCCTGCCGGGATCAATTAAGAAAGTTGAAAAGTTTTTTGCCTGATTCAATTCTCGAAACCAATCAGTTAAAAATGGTTATTTTGAATCATATAGGTGATAACGGTTACTACAAACACGAAACCCGGAAGCTCTTTTGTTATAAGTAACCGATTTTAACTCTTATTAACCATTATTAACAGAAATGTTTTTGCCTGAGTAGTTACCAAATCAAAGGTAAGGAAGTATCTTTTCCAGTTGCATTGCCCTGGAGCCTTTTACAAGAATGTTGCGTTTGTTGAGCTTGTCTTTTTTGATTTGCTGTTTAAGGCTTTCTGTGTCAGGCAGAAATGTGTAATTATATGCAGCTTTAAATTTATAAAACTCAGGACCACACAAATAAACATCATTAAATCCCAGGTGGTTAACCAAATCAAGTATGTCACGATGTGCCTGTTCCGAAAAATTACCTAACTCTTTCATATCTCCCAATATCATAGATTGCAATTTGTTTTTGTTGTAAAAATGCTGTATTGCAAGTTCCATACTTGTGGGATTGGCATTATACATGTCAAGCAAAAGTTCATTTTTATCTGTAATTTTTATTTCAGAACGTTTATTTCCCGGGGTATAATGTTCTATGGCTTTGTTTATTTTATCTCCGGGAACCTTCAGGTAAGCCCCCATGCATATTGCAGAAAGGATGTTTTCAGCATTGTATGAACCAAATAACCGTGAAATACATTCCCCGTTCATGTTATCAGTTTCCCAATCTATGCCAACATAGCCATTCCTTGTAAAATGGTGGCCATGGCAGAATGCATTTCTGGAAGTGAAGCTGTATGTTATTGTTTTTTGTTCGCCGATCAAATCAATGAGTAAACTGTTGTCCTGATTGATAAAACTGATGCCTTCTGTTTTCTCAAGATACCTGTATAATTCAGCTTTTGCTTTCTTTACTCCGGCAAAAGAACCAAAGCCTTCAATATGAGCTCTCCCCACATTGGTTATAAGTCCAAAATCTGGTTGAGATATTTCACACAGGCGTGCAATTTCACCAGGATGATTTGCACCCATTTCAATTATACCGTATTCTGTTGTTGGTTTGATATTGAGAATACTCAGGGGAACGCCAATATGATTGTTCAGGTTTCCGCTAGTTGCAGTGGTTTGATAATGCGCTTTTAGGATGGAATAAAACAATTCTTTTGTGGTCGTTTTTCCGTTGCTTCCTGTAATGGCAATTATTTTAGCTGTGATCTTCCTGCGATGTAACTGTGCCAGTTTTTGTAACGCAATCAGGCTGTCTTTTACAAGCACTGTTTTTCCTTGTATCTGATAATCGGCATTATCAATCACAGCGTAAGCAGCCCCTTTTTCAATGGCTTCCGCCGCAAATTTGTTTCCATCAAAATTATCACCTTTCAATGCAAAAAAAATAACGCCGGGAATAATGTTTCTTGTATCAGTACAAACTCCTTCTGAATGAGCAAAAATATCGGATAGTGTTCGGGTGTTCATAGGTTAAAAAAGAAAACCCCATGCCTATAACATGGGGTTGCATTATAAATCACATATTCATTATTCTTCAATTGTGGGAGATCCAACACGTGTCATAGCACAGCGGAATCCCAGGTCAGCTCTGGATTTCTTTTCATCCAGGAAACGGCGTGATCCCGGTGTCATCCAGTATGCACGATCTTTCCATGAACCGCCTTTATATACACGGGCACGGTCAGTTACAAGGGAAGTCATATTTGTTCCTTTGTTGCCTTTAGGATTAGTTGGGTCATATTCTCCTTCTCCCCATTCTTTGCCTGCCCAGTCACCATCATTATACATGCCATCAGTGGATTCGATGGTACGTGTGGAATCCTTATCATATTCAACGTACTCAGAATAACGTTCAGGTTCATTCCACCAGTCTTCTCCAGCAGCAGGAATGAGAGAATTAATGTCTCCATCCAGGTAATTTCGGTTATCAGCCCTTGTATAATTATCCCTGTTGTAAGCATGTTCAGCATCAACAGGTTTTTCCAGAATTTTTCCAGTTACATCAAAATAATCTTCAGCATCGGGAGTAAGCTCAATCATACCATCGTTGGGGTCCCGTGTAATTTCCCGTTCACTATATACATTGCCACGGAAGGGGCGAAATTCAGCCATATCAGAAAAGGTAAGATCACGATATACATCCATAACCCATTCATTGACATTGCCAGCCATACAGTACAATCCAAAATCATTGGGCCAGTAACTTCTTACGGGAGCACAAATATCCGCTTTATCATTCAGTGCACCGGCAACACCCATGTTATCACCACGGCCTCTCATGATGTTACCCATGATTTGTCCACGGTCTTCGGTACGGCTGTCATTACGTATATAATTACCATTCCATGGATACAGACGACGTTCATAAATTCTTTCCTTGTAATGATTTCCTATGTAGGCCAGTGCGGCATATTCCCATTCAGCTTCTGTTGGGAGCCGGTAGCGGGGAAGAAAAATCCCGTCTTCAATACTCACCCACCTGCGGTTATCGGCAAATGCACCTTGTCTGCCGCCACCACCGCCGCGACGGCCTTCTTTCAATGTAGACGGGTCTTTGTATAATTTTTCAACTTTTCCATCCGGTCCGCGTCCTGTTTCATCAATATGCAGGTCAAGGTTGTCGGCATAAACTAGGTAGGCGTCCAGATTAAAATGTTTCGACTGATCCTGTGGAGCAGCATACGGGTCAAGTATGCCTTCCCTGATAAGGATAAATTCATTAACCCTGTCAGTACGCCACGAAGAGTAGTCTCTGGCTTGCCTCCAACTAACACCAACAACTGGATATTGTTCATAAGCCGGATGACGGAGGTATAAATCCACCATAGGCTCGTTATATGCCAATCGCTGACGCCATACCAATGTATCAGGTAATGACTGCCGGTAAAGGTATCTGAAGTCTGTGGCATACACGTGACGAAGCCAGTAAAGATATTCCCTGTAGTCAAGGTTGGTGACCTCGGTTTCATCCATATAAAAGGAAGAAACGGTAACGCGTCGTGGTGTATTATTCCATTCGAACATTACGTCTTGTTCGGTATGTCCCATGGAAAATGTACCCCCTTCGACAAAAATGAGGCCTGGGCCTGTTTCTTGTTTATAACCCGGATGATTTTGAAAACCGCCGAAACGGGGATCATTGTAATACCATCCTGTAGTATTTGATGCTTCTTTTTGACATGATGCCAGTAAAAGCGCACCAAAGATCACAAGCATTGAGAGACGGATAATATTTTTCATGACACTAAATTTTGTTTATACATTATATATAACTAAAATGACGGACAACTTATTGTCCTGTATTTAGATTCAGGAGGATTACAATTAAATGTAAAGCCAAATGTTACTTCATGAGCACCAAGTGTTGAATTTTTTAATTTTGAAACTGTCATGTCATAACTGTATCCAACTTTAATCTGGTCTTGTCTGAAACCGACTAACATAATAAATGAATCGTAATGGAAGTTGAAATTTTGTCTGAGCCAGAAACCTGCAACTATGGATTTCCTGTTTACATAAACACCCCAGTTGAACTGTTGGAAATCACCTTGCTGGTGGAACAATAGTTGTGGAGCAATTGACAGTTCACCCCTTCTGAAATCTTTTGCAGTGATGGGAATATCAGTTCCAAAATGTACAGTAAATTTACGTGGAAGCACTGCATCACTACCTCTTAGGAATGATTCAGCCGGTTCGGTAAGGTGATGGACAGCAAATCCGAAAAATGTACTTTCACTAAACCCCACGAGCCCTGCTGAAAAATCAAAATAATTCTTGTTATTATCCACAATACTGGCATCTTCATTTGTTGCATATATGGGGCCATATAAAGGGTGAATCATGTCAGGGAAGATGAAATCCCATTCAATTGTTTTCATAATATAAGCAGCCTGAAAACCACCTGCAATTGCAAACCGCCTCGTAACAGGTAAGGTGTATGAATACATGCCTGCAATGGTTGTTGCTGTAATGGTTCCGTCACCCTGTACATCGTTCATCAGCAATAAACCCACACCCCCTTTTAGAACATTCACATGTTGGTCGTATGACAGGCTATAGGTAACATAGGTTTGCCCCAAGGCAGGCCACTGATTGCGATA
>JAQIDD010000368.1 GCA_027858215.1 Candidatus Delongbacteria bacterium
AAAACAAAATCAAATAACCCGTGACCACAAGCCAACAAAAGAGGAGCAACAATCCTTTCAAAGCAGCATGAACTCATATTTGGGTATTATGAAACATTACAAAAGCTACAAACTACGAAAAGGAATGATTTTTAAGAACCTAAGTGGCTGGTGGTGGAATTATGTATATTTATCGGGCGGAATTGCTAAATTTGATATGAAAGTAAAACCAGTGAAAAAGAACCAACGAAACGCCAACATTATATAAAAAACAAAGCTAAAAGCACGTCCCGTCTCAATCTTGCTGATTCATCCCATCCTCGCTCACACTCTGATGTTGATAAATCCGCTTCGATTTTTTATATTTGGCGTTAAACCTGAACTTAGCGAAGCGATATCACGCACCCCATGGTTGCAGGGATGATTAGAATATCTGTAAGGCCATAGTGAAAATCTCGTCCCATTATGAACCATTAGCCATAGTGATATTTTCATTGTCTATGAAAATCGCTGAAAATCTTGATGCGAAAGAAGTATTAGAAGTCCCCTTAGAAAAGTGTTCATTTGGAGTTCGGTAAATAATTCCATTAATCAGAAATATCTTCAAGCATTTTGTCTATGTCTGATTCAGTGCTACGCAATTTCACTTTACAGAACTTAATCAAATCCAGTGCCCTTTTTGCCGCCTTGGACAATGCATCCATGTCCATTTTTCCTTCTTCTATTTGTTCTATGATGGATTCAATTTCCTGAACGGCTTTTGTGTATGACATATCTTTTTTTTCCATGTGTCAAAAATATGAAAATTTCGCTTAGTTGAAAAGTTGATCTTTAATTCCCTTTTGAGAATAAAGAGTGTACTAGGTAAAATGATATTGACTGACCTACATCTGGATTTCCCTACTTAAAGCCTCGTCAAAGGCTTTGGATGACTCGCAGATAATGTTAAATTCTTAATCAATAGCAATTTGTATTAAACTATCAAACCAGGTTTGCAAAGTCTGGAAAGCGCAGTTAACTTAGGATGTGCTAAGAGACAACGAAGTAATAATTTTTCAAACAAGGATGCCTGTTGCAGGCAAGCGTAACGCATAAATCGGACACTATAAAAAGACACTATTTAATTTGTGTACGGGTACGATGTTATGAATACAAACGGATTTTTCTAACTTTGCGGAAAAATCTCCGGTATGCACGAAAAAATACTAATTCTTGATTTTGGTTCTCAGTATACGCAATTGATAGCCAGGAAAGTACGTGAACTCAACGTATATTGCGAAATTCATCCTTTCAATTACGATATTCCCCTGGAAGACAAGAGCATTAAGGCCGTGATTATGAGCGGATCGCCCTTCTCCGTGCTGGATGATGACGCGCCTGTACCGCATATAGCCAGGGTTAAAGGAAAATTGCCGCTGTTGGGTGTGTGTTACGGGGCGCAGTACATTGCTCATTATTTTGGTGGTGATGTGCGCTATTCCAATACCCGCGAATACGGCCGGGCCAATCTGAAAAGTTTTGTGGCAGAGCATCCTTTGCTCAAAGGCATGTCGAAAGGCAGTCAGGTGTGGATGTCGCACGGGGATACGATTAACAGCATCCCAGATGATTTTAAGGTGATTGCCAGCACCGAAGATGTGCATGTGGCAGCATTTGAAGTGGTAAATGAAAACACCTATGGCATTCAGTTTCATCCTGAAGTGTATCACTCCAAAGAGGGGAAATCCCTGCTGGAAAATTTTGTGGTGAACATTGCCGGTTGCTCACAAGACTGGACGCCAAAAGTTTATGTGGAAGAGACCATATCAGGATTGCAAAAGCAACTTGGCGACGATAAGGTGGTACTTGGGCTTTCAGGTGGTGTGGATTCCTCTGTTGCGGCTATTTTGCTGCACAAAGCCATTGGCAAAAACCTGACCTGCATCTTTGTGGACAATGGTTTGCTTCGAAAAGATGAGTTTGAAAAGGTGCTGGATTCATACAAAGATCTCGGCCTTAATGTGATTGGCGTGCGGGCTGCAGATCGTTTTTACAAAGCCCTTGCCGGGGAAGGAGACCCCGAACGCAAACGGAAAATCATTGGCGGCATGTTCATCGAGATTTTTGATGAAGAAGCCACCAAAATAAAGCATGTAAAATGGCTGGCTCAGGGCACCATATATCCTGATGTAATTGAGTCTGTTTCTGTCAACGGACCTTCGGTGACCATCAAATCTCACCATAATGTGGGCGGGCTGCCCGAAAAAATGAATTTAAAGGTTGTGGAACCGCTGCGTTCGCTTTTCAAAGATGAAGTGCGGCGGGTTGGAAAAACCATTGAGGTTCCCGATGCCATTCTCCGGCGCCATCCATTCCCAGGCCCGGGCCTGGGAATCCGCATTTTGGGTGACATCACACTCGAAAAAGTCCGCATTTTGCAGGAGGTGGATGATATTTTTATCAGCGGACTGGTGGAAGACGGCCTGTACGATGATGTCTGGCAGGCCGGGGCTGTATTGCTTCCGATTCAGGCTGTGGGCGTTATGGGCGATGAGCGCACCTACGAACAGGTGGTTGCCCTGCGTGCTGTGGAAAGTACCGATGGCATGACCGCCGACTGGGTGCATTTACCTTATGAATTTCTTGCAAAAATCTCCAGTAAAATCATCAACCGTGTGAAAGGTGTCAACCGCGTGGTGTACGACATCAGCTCCAAACCACCTGCAACGATTGAGTGGGAATAGGGGATTTAGGGTTTTTATGTCTTTTCTATGGCACTTTCCGGGACAACTTCGGTGCCTTCGAGACGATTTCGTTGAAAAATCGAAATCCCTCAGTCACCTTTCTGTGTGTGGATTGGTGCCTTCGATACGCTGCGCACACTTCAAGACACTCCAGCTATCGCTGTCGTTCCTCAGTGTCCTTGCTTTCACAGCTGCCTACGTTTATAATACATAATACAGGTGACTGAGGAGTCCGACGATAGGAGGACATCTCGAAGGCACCTACTGAGAAAATACAGGTGACTGAGAAAATGGAGGAGGCTGAGGAGTTCCGATTTTTCATCGGAACGTCTCGAAGCCCCGACATTATCTCGAAGTCACCGGAAACTCGAAAGCATCGCTTCACAGCAATTATCCGCATAAAATTTCATTTTCGTTTCTGTATGAGCTTGTTTTATTTGTTTATTTGCATCGGAATTTAAAACACAAAAATGAGCATCTGGTCTGAGCTCAGACATGAAGAAAAGAAAAGCTTTTGGCTGCATCTGCTGTTTTCCGCATTTGAAGGCATACTGGTGGGAGGCATACTGCTCAATGAGTTTGTGTTCCTAAAATCCATGCACGGTAAAGAGTTTCAGCTCAGTGGTTTGTTTGTGATCACCATTGCAGTTTACATTTTGCTCATATTTTTCAATGAGTTCATCCGCCGTACCGAACGCAAACGTGTAATGCTGCGCTGGGTGGCAATCATCACCCGCCTGCCGCTTTTTCTTTTTCTGCTGTTTCCGGTGGAGCCGTCTGCTTATGAAAACACTGCCGTCTGGCAATTTGCATTCCTGGGCTTGTTTTTGATTTATTACCTCGGCGTGGTGGTCATTCATCCCACCATCAACCTGTTGCTCAAGCACAATTACCGCGATCAGCACATGGCAAAACTGTATTCCTGGGCCACCACCATACAAAAGCTGCTGGCTCTGGTAACCGCCTTCGGACTGGGAATCATACTGGATGCAGACTATTACGCGTTTCGTTTTACTTATCCCGTGATGGCTGTGGCCGGCGTGCTGAGCGTTTATTTTCTGTCCATGATTCCCTATACTCCGGTAAAAAAGACCTTCAAACGCTCGTTTATCACTGCGGTTGGAGACTCCATGAAGCGTATGGGCAATATCCTGGTTAAAAACCGCCCTTACCGCGATTTTGAAATTGGTTTTATGCTCTATGGCTTTGCCTTCATGTTCACCGTTACAGTGATTACACTTTACCTTGAAAACGAGTTGCACCTGAGTTACACCAGTTTTGCCTTTTATAAAAACACCGGCAATGTAGTCCTGTTGGTGATGATGCCCATCTTTGGCGGGATCCTTGGTCGTCTTGACCCGCGAAAATTCGCCCAGATATCCTACAGTTTCATGTTTCTCTACATCTTTTTCGTGGCCATGAGCGAGTTTGTACCCATCTCGTTTCACTGGTTACAACTCGACATCTTTTTAATGGTATTTATCGGTTTTGTTTTCTTTGGATTGTTCCAGTCAGCCATGAATTTGCAGTTTAACATTGGTTCTGCCTTTTTTGCAAAAAGTTCCGATGATGCCGGTGATTTTCAGGCGGTGCATTTATCCCTTGTGGGGTTCCGCGGCCTGTTTGCGCCCATTGTCGGAGTAGTGCTGTACCGCTGGCTGGGCTATTTCCCCACCTTCATGATTTCCTGTGGCAGCCTGATTTTAGCTATCATTTACATGCAGATATCCTACAACCGGTTTGTTTTGAATAAATAACCACCTTCGCCCTCACGCAGGCATCATAACCCAGAAACAATCTCATTGGCTCAAAGCTGAACAAAAACCTTCATAATCTGTTATGGTTACAAATGAAAAAAGGAATTATAATGAGAACAACTATTTTTACAATGATGGCGTTTCTGCTGGTTGGATTTACATCATGCGGGAATGCTCCGGAAACCCCGGAAAACAATACGAGTGAAAAATATTATTTCAGCAAAACGGTTGAAGGCGATTTCGAAGAAGTAACCACCAAAGTCAAGGCAGCCCTAAAAGAGGAAGGTTTTAGTGTTGTTACAGAAATTGATATGGCAAAAGCCCTTACTGAAAAACTTGATGAAGTCAATATGCAGCCATACCGCATTTTAGGTGTTTGCAATGCTCAATATGCATACGCAACCATACAGGAGGAAGAAAACATTGGCGTATTTCTCCCTTGCAAGCTGATAATTAAGCAAGTAAGTGATAATAAAACGGAGGTAATTGCTGTTAACCCGGAAAAATTGATGAAAATGCTGGGAAATGAGAATTTAGACTCCATTGCCGGTGAAGTAAGTGCCAAATTCAAAAAAGTCCTCAAACAACTGTAGCTTAGCTTAAGCGGCGCAAGTCGATGCCGTTACCATTCTGTCCCGTTAGGGACAATATATCGGTAACCGGACAAGGAACGCAGTCCGGTGGTGCAGCAACCCCCACCGGCAGCTTTTGACGGCATTTTTGACCAAAAATAGTGACAAAAGCGGGATTACTGGTCTCAGAAAGCGTGAGGGATAGAAGCGGCACCCTGCAACCGCCAATAGGCGGTGAAGCGTATTAGCGGATAGCCCGACCCCCGGAGGTACGGAGGGGGGCACGCCCTGATCATTTAAAATCCAAAATCCAAATCTCAAAACTTGTCCGGCGTAGTAGAGCGAAGACGGATAACAAATTAACCAATGATGAGTTTTTTTCTTAATTTTGCAATATGGCTGTAGGTGTAAACTATGATGTAATTATAGCAGGTGCAGGGGCTTCAGGTTTACTGGCTGCTATACGGGCTGCCGAAAGCGGTGCTTCTGTGCTTGTTGTGGAAAAAATGAAACAGCCTGGACGCAAAATCCGGATTACAGGAAAAGGCCGCTGCAACATCACCAACAGTGAGGATTTGGAAGATTTTATCAAAAAAGTATATCCCAATGGGAAGTTTCTTTACCCTGCGTTTCATGAGTTTTACACCTGGGATATCATTGCCTTGCTGGATGAATACGGCGTGAGCTGCAAACTTGAGCGTGGCGGACGTTATTATCCCAAATCCGATAAAGCAGCCGATGTTGCCAATGCATTATTTAAAAAAGCGAAATCATTGGGTGTGAATTTTATGTTTGAAACTGCGCTGAAAACAATAAATAAAACAAATGACTGCCTGTCATCGGTAATAGTAAGTTCAGAGGCGGGGGAACAAGAGCTAAGTTGCAGCAAATTTATTCTTTGCACCGGCGGAAAATCCTATCCGGGTACCGGCTCTACAGGTGATGGTTACAGGTTGGCAGAACAAGTTGGACATGGAGTTATAAACCCCCTGCCCGCCCTGGTCGCTCTGCAAACAGACAGCCAGCATTTGCGTCTACTGGATGGACTGAAGCTGAATATCGTTATGGCTGTTTTGCGAGTGCAGGGGCTGCCAGTTGGTGACGACGGTGGGGTAGTGTACTTC
>JAQIDD010000023.1 GCA_027858215.1 Candidatus Delongbacteria bacterium
TGTTCCACTTGCTGATATAGCGCAAATAGCGCTTAAGCCCCATTATTTTCTACAGAAAACGTCGTAAAAATTTCATGCGTAGATTTTAATCAATTTCTTCATAATCAGAGTATTCCTCATCATCATGCTTTGTCCCCTTTTTCTTCCCCGATTTTCTGTCTTCAGGAATGTTTTGTATGGTTACTTCGCCTTCTGATTTATCCTGTTTATTCCGGGTATCTTGTTCTTGTTTGTATTGATGCTGCATTTTATTGATTTTACGCTTAAGCAGCCAGGGTATTACAAACCTGAACAAAAGACGGAAAAACAAAATTCCAATAATGACTATGAGTATAAATTTCATAGGTAATTTTCTAACGGGATTTGTGCAAAGTTAGTACAATTTTCCTGGATTTTCTGGAACCGTCAAATTCACACAAAAATACATTTTGCCAGGTACTTAATCCAGCTTTTCCCTTGATAACAGGAATGCATTCTGATGGCCCCACCAATCCGGATTTCAGATGAGCTGCCCCGTTGTTATCTATCCGGTCGTGTTCCCACACACCCTGGGGTGCGATTTTGTTTAGCATGCTGATTACATCATTCTGCACAGAATCATCCCAGTTCTCCTGTATCATAATACCAGCAGTGGCGCCCTGAACGTAAACCATAACATTGCCGGTTTCTATATCGCTTTCGCTGACGAAATCATGGATATATTCTGTGATATCAATCATTTCATTATGTTTGTGTGTCGAAACTTCAATTGTTTTTTGCATTTTATTATCTTTATCACAATTATAATAAATTATGGATTTCAGAACAAAAATACAAATTCCGGAGGCAGATTTCAAGATAAATCACAAGCACAACATGATGTTTTTAGGCTCATGTTTTTCTGACAACATTGGCAACCTGTGTATGGAACATAAATTCAATACGTTGTCAAATCCCTTTGGAGTATTGTATAATCCGGTGGTCATTGCTGACCATATACGGCGTATGTTGCATGATGACATTGATGTTGTTCCTGAATTACACAAAAGTGGAGAGCTTTGGTTTGATTACCGTTTTCATGGCAGTTTTTCACATCCAGATAAGACGGTTGCCGGCAATAATATGGTAAACGCTTTTGACAAGGCCAAAAACTACCTTAAACAAACCGATGTGTTGTTCATAACCTGGGGGACCTCGATGGTGTATAGATTGAAAACTTCCGGAGAAACGGTTGCGAACTGCCATCAACAGCCATCAACAAATTTTACAAGAGACAAACTGACAGTAAATTCCATCATCACGGACTATTCAGGTTTTTTGAACTCCATCATCAAACACAACCCGGACATGCGAATTGTGTTTACAGTATCACCGGTACGTCATCTAAAAGACGGGTTTATAGAAAATCAGCGGAGCAAAGCAGTGCTTTTGCTGGCGGCAGAAGCGCTGGAGAAAAATTTCTCACAAGTGAGTTATTTTTCGTCTTATGAAATAATGATGGATGACTTGCGGGATTACCGTTTTTACAACAGGGATTTGACGCATCCTTCACCCGAAGCGGTGGATTACTTGTGGGAACAGTTTAGCCAAACCTATTTTGATAATAAGACAGAACTATTGAATTCAAAAATCAGTACAATCCTGAACGCGTTTCACCACCGCATATTCTTTCCTGAAAACAAAGAAGCAACAAAATTTGCCAAGGCTCAATTAATGAAGATAAAAGAGCTCCGGAAAGTTTATCCACACCTTGATTTTAAAAAAGAATACAGATATTTTAAGGAATTAATAAACACCTGAATTCCTGCCGGCTAGCATGGCATGAGGGTTGAAATAAGTTTAAATTTGTAATTCTTTCTCATTAAAATATACCATCAATCCATCACCTTCATTGTGTATAAGGCAGCTTTCATTTTGCGCATCTGGTCACGGTTATCACCCCGGGGATCATAACTAAACGCCTCAATGCACACAAACTCATCCCTGGCATCATCATATTGAATAAAGGCAGCAAACGGCCCACCCATAAAATCATGTTCCACTTTCCAAAGGCCTTCCATGATCCAGGTTTTCTCATTATTGATCAATTTTTTTGATAAAATGGGATAATGATACTTGGTTTCTGTTGTCATGTAACTGCCTTCGCGGGGCCCCGGTACATTTTTTTTCAGCACCTCATTGCGTTTTCTTACAAAATAATCCAAATCAGCACTATCCCGCTGACCTTGTCCGAAGCGATATACCAGGTAACCATGACTGGCTTTTTGTGTTTCATAAGCCAACCAGGCAAAATTCTCACGGTTTTCGTCAAAACTGTAATTTTTGGGAACAGCAAACGAAACATGGTGTTCTTTTTCAAGCCGCTCTCTGTATGCCTCAACGTGATAATCTTTAAGATAATTCATTATTCTGTCCCTGTGAGCTTTTAAAAACATTTCTATCAATGTTTTTTTATTTTCTTTTACCGTTTTCACAAATATTGGCATATCAGGCGCTTTGATGTACACAATAATCTGTGGTTCGCTATACACATCTTTGGCTTTTTTAATTTCTCCATATTCAGCGCCCTTCCCAATTTCGGGGATAATGATATGCCTGTTTCTACGGTTAAGGTTTTTAAACTCTCCTTTTTCAATCTGTACCAGGTCAAAAATCATCTCTTCCTGTGGCACCGTGTACAAATCCTGATGATACACATCCCTGAGTGCCTGGCCCATTTCACCTTTCCAATTAGCATTGCTCATTACTACCAGTATCTCACCGGGGTTTCCCGTAGCTGCTTCTTTAATATTCAATTCTTCCCGGCTCTGATTGCAGGAAAAAAAGAACAAAGCTGCTATCAATCCCAACGCTGTAGTAATGCTGATTTTGCTGAATTTTATCATAACCATATCTTGTTAGTTAGCTACTCCCCGCAACGACGGAGAGGCGCAAAATTTTAAAACTTATTTACAAATCTACGGGGCATTGTGTCTTTGTGGCAACACTTACTTGCCCCTGAAGAACAATTACCTTTTTTAATAACAACGCAATTTTTAATCATTTATTCATGTCGCAAAACATTTCATCTGTAAAGATAATGAATAAACTTCCTGTATTGTTTACTTGTTTTATTATTTTTGACATCTATGTTTACAGAACGCCAAAATAAAGTATCAAAACTGATTCAAAAAGACATCAGTGACATTTTTGTGAAACATGGTAAAGCATGGTTTGGTTCTGCCATGGTTACAGTTACTATGGTTCGTATTACCAAAGACTTGTCCATTGCCAAAATTTATGTTTCCGTATTTCCCTCTTCAAAAGCAGATGAAATCGTTGAATTGCTGAATTTTAACGTAAAAAAGGTACGGTATGAACTGGGGAACCGAATACGGCATCAATTGAAAAATGTTCCCGAACTGCAATTTTACAAAGATGACAGCCTGGATCACATTGAAAAAATTGATAAACTTTTAAATGGTTGACATTGAGATTTCCCTTATACATAGCCAAACGGTATTTGATTTCTAAAAAGCGCAGAAATGTCATTAACATTATCAGCGGCATTTCTGTCATTGGTGTTGGAGTAGGCACCATGGCATTGATAGTGATAATGTCAATTTTCAATGGATTTGACAACTTACTGCAAAACCTGTATCATGCATTTGACCCTGATTTAAAAATCACAGCTGCCGAGGGGAAAAGCTTTACCCCGGATTCAATCACCCGGTCAGTGTTAACATCACATCCTGACATCCGGGAATTTTCATATATCATTGAAGAGAATGCCCTTCTGAAATACGATGACCAACAATTCATTGCCCGGCTAAAAGGGGTGGATTCCAATTACACAAAAGTCAGCGGTGTTGATACGATGATTACCAGCGGGAAGTTTGAATTGTATGACAGTGGAATCCCGCTTGCCGTGGCCGGACAAGGGGTGGCTTACAGCCTGTCGCTTGGCATCAACAGGCATACCCCGGTAAAATGTTTTGTCCCAAAACGCGATGCGCATTTTACGGGCAGTTTTATGGACGCCAGCACTGCCATCAACCAAAAACACATTTATATAGCCGGATTTTTCTCTATTCAGCAGGATTTTGACAACCAGTATGTGATTGTTCCGATAGATTTTGCACGCGATATTTTCGGGTATGATGATGAACTCTCATCCATAGAAGTAAAATTAAAGCCCGGTGCCGATGATCAGGCAATAAAAGCGGAACTACAGGCCTCCCTCGGCGATAAATTCCTCATCCGGGACAGGCAAGAACAACATGCGTTGTTTTACAAAATTATGGCTTCCGAAAAATGGGCTGTGTTTTTGATTCTCAGTTTTATTTTACTCATTGCCTCTTTCAATGTTATCGGATCACTTACCATGCTTATCCTGGACAAAAAAGAAGACATCTATACATTACGCAGCCTGGGTACCGATAACAAAACAATCAGCCGCATCTTTTTGATAGAAGGGTGGTTGATTACCGCGTTAGGGGCTGTTTTTGGCCTTCTGATCGGCACGGTATTGTGCTGGTTACAAATGGAATTTGGCCTCATCAAACTTGGCGGCTCCGGGTCATTCATCATTGATGCCTATCCCGTAATTTTACGGGGCATAGATTTTGTGCTTGTCTTTTTCACTGTGCTGCTCATTGGATTTTTGGCTTCATGGTATCCGGTCAGGTACATTACGGGGAAATATTTGTGAAGCTATCGTGCTTAATTTATTTCTGGTTTTGAACTTGCCGTGCAATCTCAATAAAATCCTGCACACTGCATTGTTCCGGTCTTAATCCCAGCCATGTTGCATCTTGTGCCGGGAAAGTTGATAATATGCTTTTCAGGGAATTGCGTAAGGTTTTGCGGCGTTGATTGAAGGCTGCTTTCACAAGGTGTTTGAAAAATTTGTAATCATCGGGCTGGTCTTTTTCTGCGTTCCTCACCAGGCGTACAACGCCGGATTTTACTTTGGGCTTCGGGAAAAATACCCCTTCATTGACGGTAAACAGGTATTCTACATCGTAATAGGCCTGTATCAATACACTCAAAATACCGTAAACTTTAGTTCCATGTGGAGATGCTATTCGCCTGGCAACCTCACGCTGCATCATAAACACAGCCTCATCAACCAGGTTGCGGTTTTCCAATACCTTAAACAAAACCGGGCTTGAAATATTGTATGGCAAATTACTTATGATACACAGTTTTCCGGATGCAATTTTAGTTAAATCCAAGACCAGTAAATCTTTCTTAATCAGCCGGTTGTCAAGCTCCGGGAACAAATCATTCAAATAGTCAACTGCTTCCTCATCGGTTTCGACAGCAAAAAATTCATTGTGAGATTCCATTAATTTCTTGGTGAGCACCCCTTTGCCCGGTCCGATTTCAAGCACCGGCCAATCATCTTTGTTTACCAATGCATTGCATATTTTGTCAGCAGTGTGTCTGTCTGTCAAAAAATGCTGGCCCAGATGCTTTTTTGGTTTTACCATAGGTGTATTATTACTGGCGAAATTTACAAAACAGATGGCAAATAATTATATATTTGCACTCAATGTCATAAAGATGAACAAAAAAATATTAAATACACTCAAATTCCTTCTTTTTATTGGCATAGGAATAGTGTTGTTCTGGTTGGTTTACAGGGACCAGGATTTTGCTGCTCTTTTTCATAAAATGAAAGCTATTAAATGGGTATGGTTTATTCCGGCAATGTTGGTTGCTTTATTAAGCCATATTTTCAGGGCAATGCGCTGGAATCAACTGCTGGAATCCATGGGCAATTACAAACCCCGGTTATTGAATACTTTTTTTGCCGTGATGAGCATGTATTTTGTCAACCTGGCAATCCCCAGGCTTGGTGAAGTTACCCGCAGCGGTATTGTATCAAAATATGATAAACTGCCTTTTTCAAAAGTATTGGGCACCATGGTAACAGAAAGGGCTACAGATTTTCTGATGCTGGTAATACTTACAGCCATAGCACTTATTTCCAGGGGCAGTGAAATGACAGGATTCATAAGCGACAATCCGGAGTTCAAAGAAAATGTCAGTTTTCTGTTTTCCCCCAGTTTTTGGATATTGCTTGTGCTTGCTACTGTTGTTATTTTGATATCACTATATTATATAGCCAAAGGCCGGCTTGATAAATACAGGATTTTCAAAAAAACCGGTGATTTTATCCGGAACTTTTTCTCCGGCATAATAACCATCACACGCTTAAAACATACCTGGCGTTATGTGCTCCTGTCTATATTGATTTTTGTTGCTTATTATTTTATGCTGTATTTATGCCTGCCTGCTTTTGATGATATACCGTCGATGCATATGTTATCAATCCTGGTCGTTTTTGTTGCCGGCAGTTTTGGCATGGTAGCCCCTTCCCCCAATGGCATGGGCGCATGGCATTTTATGACCATACAAACCATGATAATTTTTGGTGTGCTTGAGGGCGATGCTAAACTTTTCGCCCTGGTTGTACATAGCTTACAAACCATTATGTTGATTGTGCTTGGCCTGATATCCGTAGTGGGCCTGCCTATTATTAACCGAAAGCAGCTTTAAGGGGACTTCTATTAATTCTTTTCTTTCAAGAAACAAATTTTGTGCAACTGACGAACGAAGCAAGTGCAGGGGCAAAGCTGCCATCCTAATGGCGAAGCCTAAGGGTTACTTTGACGATGCCTTGCAAGGAGGAAGAAGACGAAGTCAAACGAGGGAAAAACCAAGTCGTTGCCCTGAGCCCCGAAACAAGCTCGGGGCAGGTCGGGACAGGCTTTGTGGAAGGGTTACTTGAGCTTTGCCAAGTGCAGCCAAAATTATGCAATTGTAATGAATATGATGCAAGGCATAAAATTTTCTGAATAACCATAGCCTATTTAGAAAAATTTTTACGCAGTCAGTTTGTTTATTATATTTGTTCCCGCAGGGTTTTCAGCGTTTCTCATATCCTGCTTTAAATTTTTTTGCATTATCCCGATAGTGCTTCAAAAATTTGCATTGTCTATGAAAAACGTTGAAAATCTTGATGCGAAATAATTATTAGAAGTCCCCTTAATGCATGCTGACACGAAAAACCACAGACTTTCTAATCAAAATTCTGATTGTCATCGGAGCTTATCTGCTCGTTTATTTCCAGGTTAAATATTCACAGGACATTCATCAGGTATGGGAGGCTGTAAAGCAAGCTTTTTCAGATAATGGTAAATTTTTGTTCGTTATTTTTTTCATGATGCTGATAAACTGGGGCATAGAAGCAGGTAAATGGCAGTTTCTGGCAAAACGCCTTCAGCCTTTCAGTTGGGTAAAAGCATTTCGATCTGTAATGAGTGGGGTCAGTATAGGCATGTTTACCCCAAATCGTATCGGAGAATTCGCCGGCCGCATTTTGTATCTGCAACATAAAAACAGGGTTGAAGGCACCGTCCTCAGCCTGATTGGAAGTTATGCTCAATTTGCCACAACACTCATTACCGGGATTCCCGCGCTTTTGTTTTTTTTACTTACCTGTTCAAATGGCCAAATTATAACGGATAAATTTCATCTTCCCATCCTGTTATCCATAATTACTGCCGTTATACTCATAATGCTGTATTTTAATCTGGCGTGGATTTATAAACTGTTTGCACGGATTCCATTTCTGAAAAAACACAAGGATAAGCTGCATCACCTAATTGATGTGAATAAAAAAGATTTATTCTACCTGCTGGTATTAAGTATGCTCAGATATGCTGTTTTTATTGGGCAGTTTTATTTAATTTGCCGTATGTTTGCGCTGGATATTGATTTACAGCATGTGTTTGTTGCAGCAGCTAATGTGTATTTTCTGATGAGCATGTTGCCGATTTTCACCCTGGGCGAACCGGGTTTGCGTGGTAGCCTGACCGGTATTTTTTTCATGCCTTTTACTACCCAGGTAAGCACCGTAATTTCGGCATCGGTTTTGCTGTGGGTTATCAATGTTCTGTTTGTTGCCCTGGTAGGCGCAATATTTTTGTTAAACCAAAACATCATTAAGCATGAAAATACGACCTGCAATTAAAAGTGACATCAAAGAAATCATAGCATTTCAAATGGCTATGGCGAAGGAAACAGAAAACATCACGCTGGACAAAAAAACGGTGGAACGTGGTATCACAGCAGTAATAAACGATATTCAAAAAGCCAGGTACTTTGTAGCTGAGCAAAACAAAAAACTGCTTGGTTGTTTTATGGTAACACCGGAATGGAGTGACTGGCGAGCCGGATTTTTTATCTGGCTGCAATCGATTTATGTGATACCGGAATTCCGTAAGCAGGGAGTGTATCACGCTATGTATGCCTACCTCAAAGACATTGTTAAAAACAACAGCGATTACAAAGGAATACGCCTTTACGTGGACAAAGCCAATCAAAATGCCATCCAGGTGTATGAAAAAACCGGCATGCACAAAACAAATTATCAAATGCTTGAATGGACAAAACCCTAACCTGCCTGCAAGTCAGATAATGAATTTAAAGACATAATTAACTCATGTGGATTTTTGTGTTGTTGTTGATACTGGTTTACACTGCTTTCCTGAGCTTCCTGGCAGCAGGGATAATCAAGTTGTACCAGGAAAACAAAAATTATCAGCCACCCAAAACCCCCGCTCACGTTGATGTTGTGATTCCTTTCCGTGATGAAGCAAACAATTTACAAAAGCTGTTACATGACCTGTTAAATCAAACCTATCCAACCTCCCTATTTCATATTTCATTTATTGATGATCATTCCACGGATGGGGGAGATAAAATCATCAATGAGACAATAAAAAAACACCATCTGAATGCAACACTTTTGCATCTGCCCCCGGATAAAAAAGGGAAAAAAGAAGCAATCCTGACCGGACTGGAAAACAGCAATTATGAATACGTGCTCACTACAGATGCAGATTGCAGTTTATCTCCAAACTGGATCAAAAGCATGATCACACATATTGTATATGAGAATGCAGATTTGTTGTTGGCGCCTGTTATCCATACCGGGAAATCTGTAGTGGGACGATTACAATCTGTTGAATCACTAAGTTTGCTGGCTGTAACAATGGGAACTGCGGGCCTTGGAATACCGGTATTAAGCAACGCTGCCAACATGTCTATCAGCCGGACCACGTTAAACGGATTGCAGGATCCTTTCAAAACAAACATTAGCTCAGGTGATGACATCTTTTTGATGGAAGCGTTAAAGTCAGGCAAAAATCAAATCGCTTTCAATGTTGAGCCGGCTGCACTTGTTTATACGAAGGCTTCAGAATCATGGAACAAGTTAATACAACAACGTGCACGATGGATGAGCAAAACAAAACATTACCGTTTTGGCAGCAGTAAATTAACCATGATTATCTTTGGAATCATCCAGATGGGGTTTTTAATAAGCATTCCTGTTTTAATTGTCAACCAGGCACTTTTAAGCCTGCTTTTTCTATGGATATTTAAGATATTGTATGATAATTTATTGATGTATCTTGTATCATCAAAATACAGGGTCCCATTCCGACTTACGGACATCATTGTCTTTAGTGCCTTGTATCCTTTCTGGACACTAATAACCAATCTATTTGCCTACTGCACCAAATCTACGTGGAAAGGACGTCCAATAAAATATTAGACCCCATGTTTACCACCAGCCTGGTAATTAATTTGCTTCGGCAGAAATGAATTTTATGCGTACCAGGCGAATTTCCTCTTCCGTATAATCTTCATCTTCAAACTCTTCAAGCGCTTCCTCCACAGAACCGGTTTCAGAATCTTCCAGGAAATAATCATAGATTTCTTCAATCCTTTCTTCGTCCATGATCTCATTCAGGTAATAATCAATGTTAATTTTTGTTCCTGAATTGATGATAGCTTCAATTTCCTCAATCAGGTCAAGCATGGTCAGACCTCTGGCATCAGCAATGTCAGTTAGTGGCATTTTTTTATCAATGCTTTTGATGATGTAAACTTTATTACCTGATTTCTTAATCACCGATTTCACAACCATGTCCTGGGGTCTGTCAATGTTATTTTCTTCAACGTGTTTTTCGATGATGTCCAAAAACGCTTTCCCGTATTTTTTTGCTTTACCTATTCCAACCCCTGATACCTTAATGAGTTCTTCTTCTGTTATTGGGTATTGGGTTGCCATTTCCTGCAAGGAAGGATCACTGAAAATAACGTATGGGGGTAAATCCATCTTTTTGGCCATGATTTTTCGCTGGTCTTTCAACATGGCAAACAACACCTGATCAGATGCACTGGAACCACCATACCCTTCCATTTCAGCACCGGAATCAGTATCATCGTAATCGTGGTTTTTAATCAGGGTAAAACTATAGGGGTTTTTCAGAAAGTCCCTGCCTTTATCGGTTAGTTTGAGTAAGCCGTAATTCTCAATGTCTTTCCTGACCAGATGGGCAATCAAAGCCTGCCTGAACACAGAGTTCCAGAATTTTGGATCATGGTCTTTTCCCATGCCAAAAATATCCAGTTTGTCATGTTTGTAGGCATACACAGCCGCATTGGTTTTGCCTGCAAGCACATTGGATAAATGTTCCGCTGTAAATCTTTCTTTAACCGTAACGATAGATTCAAGGGAAATTTGAACATACTCTTGTCCTTCAAATTTTTGTTTGGGATGCAGGCAATTGTCACAATAGCCACAATCTTCTTTGAGTTGTTCACCAAAATAATTCAATAATTGTTTGACACGACAGATACTTGTCTCAGCATAAGCAACGGTTTCAAGAAGCAGTTGTTTTCCAATTTCCTGTTCTGCTACAGGCTTGCCCTGCATAAATTTTTCAAGTTTCTGAATATCATTGTAACTATAAAAGCAGATGCATTTCCCTTCACCCCCGTCGCGTCCGGCGCGACCTGTTTCCTGGTAATACGATTCTAGGCTTTTGGGAATATCGTAATGGATAACAAATCGAACATCAGGTTTATCAATACCCATTCCAAAAGCAATGGTAGCCACAATGACATCAATTTCTTCCATCAGAAACTTATCCTGCGTTTCTGTTCTGGTCAGGGAGTCCATCCCTGCATGATAAGCCAAAGCATTAATGCCATTCACCTGTAAGGTTTCTGCAAGTTCTTCCACTTTTTTGCGACTCAGGCAATACACGATCCCGGATTTTCCGGTATTTTTTTTAATAAACCGGATTATATCATGTGTGGCATTTTTTTTATCCTTTACTTCATAATACAAATTCTCACGACGAAAAGAAGACTTAAATACCTCAGCATCCAGCATATCCAGGTTTTTCTGAATATCATGCTGTACCTTGGGAGTTGCAGTTGCTGTGAGGGCAATTATGGGAGAATCACTTAAATTATTAACAATAGGGCGAATACGCCTGTACTCAGGCCTGAAATCATGTCCCCATTCTGAGATACAGTGAGCTTCATCAATAGCATATAATGATATTTGCACTTTTTTTAAAAATTCTACATTTTCTTCTTTCCCCAATGATTCAGGTGCCACATACAGTAATTTTGTACGCCTGCTTAACACATCCTCTTTCACTTTTTGAATTTCTGCCTTTGTCAACGAGGAGTTCAGAAAATGTGCTATTCCGGAATCTGAACTGAATCCGCGCATGGCATCCAC
>JAQIDD010000059.1 GCA_027858215.1 Candidatus Delongbacteria bacterium
ACCCCTTACCAGCGATAAAAAATTCAGTCAAATTAAAGCTCCCTTGCCGGGAAATATTTTATCCGTGAAAATAAAAGAAGGGGATGAAGTGAAAAAAGGTGATGTGTTGTTGGTTATGGAAGCCATGAAAATGGAAAATAATGTGTTGGCTGATGTGGACGGTACGGTTAAATCTGTCAAAGTCAACGAAGGAGATGCCGTTTTGCAAAATGATGATTTGATAGAAATTCAGTAAATTACGGAAAAATGAAGAAATGTTATACCTGGCTTGTTGTTTTAGTAATGATGATGACACAACTGGTGTCAGCAGGAGAGATTGAACCCGACAAACTAACACAAGGCAAATGGTTGAACAGGTCAGACGGCTATGTCCCGAATCCTGTGGGGCAATCCAATGACACAGTAAAAAGATATAAAACCATTACTTTTAAGGATGATTTTACCTTCTCAATGGATTCTGCTAAAAACAGATATTCAGGACATTGGTCAATTTCCGGGAATAAAATCATAATGACCTTCAACCCAAAACATGTGGTTCATTATAGCATCAATACTGATCCCGATAATTTGCAATCCGGATACATGACCACTGATGATACCATTAGATTGGGCATAAGAACAGGTACGCAGCAAGACGGAAAGCTGGTATTGAGTGATGGTTATACTTATAAAAATAACACCGCTGCGGTGGCCGGATTGAAAAATTTCTGGGAATTTACCGGGTTTGCCAATGCAATGCCAGGTCATTTTGTAATGCTTTTTATAGGCATCATTTTTATCTTTCTTGCCATCCGCTTTCATTATGAACCTTTATTGCTCATCCCCATTGGTGTAGGAATTCTCATTGGGAACATTCCCATGTTTCAGGCTGTCGATTTTAACCTTAAACTGGGGGTTTACGAACCAGGGTCGGTGATGAATATCCTGTATAGCGGGGTGGTTAAGGGCTGGTATCCGCCTCTTATCTTCCTGGGCATTGGTGCCATGACAGATTTTTCATCCCTGATATCAAAGCCAAGACTGATGCTTCTCGGAGCTGCTGCACAGTTTGGTATTTTTGCTACTTTCCTGCTTGCACTCGCTGTTGGTTTTGCTCCTCCGGAAGCTGGTGCAATTGGCATCATTGGTGGAGCCGATGGACCAACTGCTATTTTCGTCTCATCTAAACTTGCTAATGGAGTCAATGTGATGGCTAATGGGGAAACGGTTAAAAACCTGATTGGACCGATTGCCATTGCTGCATATTCATACATGGCCCTGGTGCCGGTTATACAGCCTCCGATTATTAAATTACTAACGTCAAAACGGGAACGCCGTATTAAAATGAAAGCGCCGCGTGCTGTATCCAAACTTGAAAAAATAATTTTCCCGATTGTAGGCTTGTTGCTAACAGCTTACATTTCCCCGACATCTTTGCCATTGCTTGGTATGCTCTTTTTTGGCAATATCCTGAAAGAAAGTGGCGTAACACGTAGGTTAGCTGATACAGCCGGTAATGCTCTTGTGGATACAATTACGATTTTGCTTGGACTGACAGTCGGGGCATCCACCCAGGCTGATGTATTTCTCACCTCTGATTCCATTTTAATATTTGTTATGGGAGCTCTGTCCTTTATGTTTGCTACTGCCATGGGATTGACATTTGCCAAAATAATGAACTGGTTTTCTCCAAATGATAATCCCATTAATCCAATGGTTGGCGCAGCAGGCGTTTCTGCTGTCCCTGATTCAGCCCGGGTTGTTCAGGAAATGGGACTCAAAGAAGATACCTCTAACCACCTTCTCATGCAGGCAATGGCTCCAAATGTATCAGGAGTTATAGGATCTGCCGTAGGTGCCGGTATCCTGCTTAGCTTTTTGATGTAATTAAAGTTTCGCAGTTTATAAATAGATTATGTTTTCTGCGAAACTTTTGAATTTAATTCACAGGTTTGTTATATCGCAAACTAATTTTTGTTCCATGTTGATTAGATTGCGGTTTTGAGGATAATAATTAGTTTCTTATCTTTGTAATCATCAGAATACAATATCAGGCATCATGACCAACAAAAACGATAAATTGTATTATTCAATTGGAGAGGTAGCTGACAGGTTTTGTGTCAATGCATCTTTGATCCGGTATTGGGAAAAAGAATTTCCGGTGATCAGGCCCCATAAAAATTCCCGGGGACAACGTATGTTTACACAAAAAGACATTGAACACTTTCATAAAATATATCATCTGGTAAAGGAAAGGGGAATGACATTAAACGGGGCTAAAAATTTGTTGCGAAATCAACCGGAAACCACCGAAAACAAATTTCAGGTTGTCAATACACTGAAAAATATACGCAATAAACTGGAAGCACTAAAATCAAATATGGATTAATGTGCCGACTGATTTTAAAGGCATTGAAACCCTAAAAATGTGTGTAAATGATGAAACTTCAGATCAAAGATATAATAAAGGAACTTGAGCATTTTGCCCCTGTCCGGTATCAGGAATCTTATGATAATGCCGGCTTAATTGTTGGTTCCCCAGATAAAGAAATTGAATCTGTATTACTGTCTGTTGATGTTACTGAGGAGGTTGTGGAAGAAGCCATTAAAACGGGAGCTGGTTTAATTGTATCGCACCATCCTGTTATTTTTAAAGGCCTCAAAAAGATTACCGGTAGCAATTACGTTGAAAAAACAGTAATCAAGGCCATCAAAAATGACATAGGATTATACGCTGCTCACACCAATGCAGATGCTGTGGCCGGAGGGGTAAATCATTTCCTGGCTGAAAAAATTGGGTTGGAAAACATGTCTGTATTGAGTCCGCGAAAAGGCTTGCTCAAAAAATTGTACGTATTTGTTCCAAACGATCATGCCATGAAAGTCAGGGATGCTGCTTTTGAAGCAGGCGGAGGAAGCATTGGAGATTATGATAACTGCTCGTTTAATGTTGAGGGACGTGGAAGTTTCAGAGCCGGTAAAAACAGCAACCCGTTTGTCGGTGATATAGGCGAAACGCATTTTGAAGCTGAAACCCGCGTCGAAATAGTGTACCCCGTACACCTTGAAACAAAAATCATCAATGCCGTTATTGATGCACATCCGTATGAAGAAGTGGCGTATGACATTATAAGCCTCGATAATTCATGGGATAAGCTTGGCATTGGTATGACAGGAAGATTCCCTGAACCACTTTCTCCTGAAAATCTCCTGAAAAAATTAACCGAGGTACTTGGTCAACCACATTTGAGATACACAAAGCCCCCAAAAACATCCATACGAACCATGGCTGTGTGCGGTGGAACAGGATCTTTTTTAATCAAAAAGGCCATTACTGCCAATGTTGATGTCGTCCTTACTGCTGATGTGAAGTATCATGAATTTTTTGATGCCGAAAATAAGATCATGATCATTGATGCAGGACATTATGAAACTGAACAATTCACAAAAGAATTGTTTTCTTATGTGATTCAGAAAAAATTCCCTAAATTTGCAGTCCAATTTTCAAATATTAATACCAACCCTGTTAACTATTATTGATTATGACAAAGGGAACAAAGAATGATACAGCTAATATGACTGTTGAAGAAAAATTACGAGCACTGTACGAACTCCAGAAAACCGATTCTGCAATTGATGATCTCAAAATTTTAAGAGGGGAGCTCCCGCTTGAAGTTCAGGACCTTGAGGATGCCTATGAAGGGTTGCAAACACGCGTTTCCAACCTCCAGGAAGAGATGGATAATCTGTCAAAATCCATCAGGGCAGAAGAGGAGAAAATTACCAATGCCAAAGAACTGATAAAAAAGTACGAAGAACAACAAAAGAAAGTAAGAAACAATCGCGAGTTTGAATCACTCATGAAAGAAATGGAATATCAAAATCTTGAAATTGAGTTGAGTGAGAAAAACATTAAAAAGCACAATGAAGAAATTGAAAATTAAAATGAACTGATTGAAGCTTCCACAGCAAAACTGGAAGATACAAAAGCAGACCTTGAACATAAAAAGTCCGAACTGGATGAGATTACCGAAGAAAATAAAAAAGAAGAAGCTGAATTAATAGCGCGATCAGAAGAAATTGCTGAGAAAATTGAACCACGTTTGTTTACGGCTTATAAACGCATTAGAAACAATGCATTGAATGGCCTTGCAGTAGTGACTGTTGAACGGGATGCCTGTGGGGGTTGTTTCAATAAAATTCCACCCCAACGTCAATTGGATATTCGTAGCCGGAAAAAAATTATTGTCTGTGAATTCTGTGGCAGGATTTTAGTAGAACCTGATATGGATGAAGAAAAAGCGGCTCAGCATGCAGAATGGGAAAAAAACAAAGCCAAAAAAACCAGCCGGAAGAAATCGGCAAAAAGAAAGGATGAAGGAAAAAGTAAAGCAGAAAAATCTTCATCAAAATCATCAAAAGCTGAACCTGCGGTAAAGAAAACTACAGCAAAAAAAGATACAACTGCCAAAGCTGCATCCAAAAAACCGGCTTCGAAAACCACAACTAAAAAAGTGTCTGAAAAGAAAACATCAGAAAAAAGTACAGGCACAACAAAAAAGTCAAGCGCAAAAAAATCAACTACCAAAAAATCTACATCCTCCAAAAAAACGGCAGCCAAAAAGAAACCAACTGCAACTGAG
>JAQIDD010000070.1 GCA_027858215.1 Candidatus Delongbacteria bacterium
ATCAGTTCTGATACCGTGGCATTAGGTATTGGCATCACAACACAAATAACATCTCCCCCAACAGGAACTACAGTTTGCGAAGGCGACAATCATAGCTTCTCAGTTTCTGCGAATGGCAGTAATCTGTCATACCAATGGAAAAAAGACGGGGTAAATGTAGGAACCGATAATCCGTCACTGGTATTAAACGGGATTCTTTCATCGGATGCAGGCGATTATACTTGTGTGGTAACCGGTGACTGCGGTATAGAAACATCTTCAACAGCAACACTGGGGGTTACACCAGCGACACAAATCACTGACCAGCCTGATGACGGGATTTTATGCGAGGGAGAAAACCATACTTTCAGCATTACGGCTACCGGCGACAACCTCACCTACCAATGGCAAAAAGACGGTGTGAATATAACAAGTGCTACATCAGATTCATACACAATCAACAGCGTTGCTCCTGGTGATGAGGGGGATTACCATTGCATTGTATCAGGCACTTGCGGCAATATCAATTCTGATGTGGCAACCCTGACAATTGGAACAGCAACCCTAATCACATCCCAACCATCGGGATCAACCGTATGTGAGGGGAACGACTATACCTTTACACTCACTGCCACAGGCAGCAATCTGTCATACCAGTGGCAAAAAGACGGCGTGAATATTGGTACAGATAGCCCGTCATTTACATTAACAAATGTATCCATGGCAGATGCAGGAATATATACTTGTGTGGTAACCGGTGACTGCGGAAATATAACATCAGACATGTGTCCTTTTGGTGTAAACACGGTTCCTGAGATTTCAATTGATTCAACGGGCCCATTGTGCACACAGGATGCGGCTGTTACTTTATCTGCATCACCATCAGGTGGAACATGGAGTGGTAACGGTGTTAGCGGAAACAATTTTGATCCTGCAACAGCAGGCGTGGGTTTACACTTGATCCATTACCAGGCAACTAACGGTTCATGCTCAACTACAGATTCCACCCTTATCCTTGTGGGCAGCCAGCCTGTTGTGAATACAAGCATTGTGGATGCATCATCATCCGTTGCCATCGACGGTTCTGTAACAGCCAGTGCCAGCGGTGGCTTAGCACCCTACAGCTATGCATGGTCAAATGGTGATAACGACAGCATCATGGAAAATGTCCCTGCAGGGGAATATTCGCTTACCGTAGCTGATGTTGCCGGGTGTGAAACCATCCTCTCTCCCATCATCATAGATTTTCCGGATGTATTATCACAACCAAAACACTCAGAGATTGATATATATCCGAATCCTACAGATAAAGCTCTTTTTATCTACACAGGACAGATGAATACAGGGAATATTGACATACTCAATGTACTGGGACAACGTATATTCCACAAAACATTTCATTCAAATGAACTGCAATTGAATGTGGAAGATATAGAATCCGGAATGTACTTTATCCGTATTTATAATGAAAATACTGACATTGTGCGTATGGTAAAGATTTACTAGTGTTTGTCGATATAGCTTTTTATTTTTGAGAAACTGATTTAAAAAGCCTAACCCGGTTACTTTATATAATCATTCGCTTTAAGCAACTTCAATAAACGGTAGTTGAATTTCCTGACGCCTGCCTGATTCAAATGTTCACTATCATAAAAATGTAGTGTGTCAGTGAGTTGCATGATTTCATTGAAGTTATAATAATCGCCGTGTGTATGCATGATGCTGTCAAAGCTTTCAATATTGGTAAAACTATTGTACAAATCGTTGGTAACAGGCGTGTAAACAAGTATGAATTCAATTTCCTTCCGTTTGAGATCAGCTATGATTTTTTCAAAGGCTTCTAATTGCATGTCCTTAAATTCAAATGTTTTTTCGGGTTTTGTTTTGGACGTATAGTATTTCATCTTTTTTTCCACGTACCCGCCGGGGATATATGTGTCATTCCGCTTCGGTTTTACTATGGGTTCCTCAAAATTCTTATTGACATTAAAAAGTTCATTCATAAAGGCATACAACAAGGTATTATACACTTTTATATTGTTGATTTTTAAAGTCATTAATACAGATCTGAAATCATTTTTATCATTGGCAATTACATCCACTGCAGATTCAACACCATCTGAGGCCAATGCCTCCGGAGATACTTCAAAAATCACAAACCCGGGATTTATATCATTCAAATAACGTTTTAGAAGCAACCGGGTTTGCACAGGTGTTTGTGATGATGATCCCATATTAAAGGTCTCATAGTTAGCCCGTTCAAATATTCTCACATCAAATCCACGGTATGCATGGGATGACCCAAGGATTAGAATATCTGGCTGATGCACATTTTTCACCTCGGCCATCCTGGTGTACATGTTACCATATGATCCGATGCGATAATTCAGATTGGGTTTATATCGCTGCGGCAGTAAATGGCCCCAGAAAAACAGCAACACACAGTAAACCAAAAAGCTTATTAAGAGAAACAGAAAAAACCTTGTTAAAAATTTTTGCATAAGCAATGTTTGTTAAAACTGAAAATATATAAATGGTGTCCCTTGAGTTTGCATGTACATGCCTATCAGAAAAACAATCCCTGCATACAAAACCCATCTCACCGGCCGGGTGTATTTTGTCCCAACTGCAGATATAGCAAAATCTCCTTTCCTGCCCCGCCATTCTACAATCAGAAAAATCACCAATAACATAGCAATTGGCAGGGCTTTTCCCATACCGGAAAAACTAGGCGTGGCAAATGTCCCGTTTGTAAAAATTCCGCCCATGTATTGAATGGCATGCGGCAGGTTTTCTGCCCTAAAAAACACCCAGGCAAAAACCGTCAGTAAAAAAGTAACCAGCATTCCTGAAAATTCTCTCAGGCTTGGCAGTGTCTTACCACGTGCCACAATTTCCATGTGTTTCCGGTTCTTTTTGGCGAGCAATAGTGGTAAGAAAAACAATGCATTCAGGGCTCCCCAGATGATAAATGTCCAGTTTGCTCCATGCCAGAAGCCGCTGACAATAAAAATAATGAATGTGTTTCTGATTTGCATCCATTTACTGCCTTTGCTTCCTCCAAGAGGTATATATACATAATCCCTGAACCATGTTGAAAGTGATATATGCCAGCGACGCCAGAATTCTGCAATATCCCGTGAAAAGTAAGGAAACGCAAAATTGCGCATCAGGTTAAAACCGAACAGGCGGGCTGTACCTATGGCAATATCGGAATAACCGGAAAAATCCCCGTATATCTGGAACGTAAAAAACAACACGCCCAAAAATAAAGTACTCCCATTCATTGCCTCTGAATGCGCAAAAATATGATCGGCAAACTGGGCGCAATTGTCAGCAATTACAATTTTTTTGAACAAACCCCACAAAATCTGCCGCATCCCGGACACCGCTTTTTCATAATCGAAATGCCTTTTCCTGAAAAATTGAGGAAGCAAATTGGTAGCACGTTCAATAGGGCCTGCTACAAGTTGTGGAAAAAAACTCACAAATGCAGCAAAAGCAATAAATCGCCTTGTGGGTTTCAGTTTCCGGCGATACACATCGATGGTATAACTCAGGGTCTGAAAGGTGTAAAAACTGATACCCACGGGAAGGATAATATTAAGCGAACGTCCCTGAAGCTCATATCCGAAAAAGGAAAAAGCAGCAACAAAATTATCGATAAAGAAATTGAAATATTTAAAAAAGCCCAGAAATCCCAAATTAACCAGGATACTTGTTAACAAAAGTAATTTGCGTTTCGTTTTTTCCTGTTGTTTTTCAAGCCTCAGTCCAACAATAAAATCCACTAAGGTGCTGAATATAATCAACGACAGGAAACGCCAGTCCCACCAGCCATAAAACACATAACTGGCTACCACGATTAGCAGATTTTGCAGTTTTAGGTTTTTGTTGGTAACAAACCAATACAACACAAAAACCAGTGGCAAAAATATGGCAAAATCTAGCGAATTAAACAGCATTTTTTTGCTTTTATCGTCAATACCCCTGTTGATTTTGCATGTGCAGGGGTAAACGGATTTTATTTATTTGCCAAAAGTAATAAAATTCAAACCTATAGAAATCTATCTGATAAAAAATACCGTGATCTAACACATCCGGTTTCATGGAAATAGGTGTAATGGATTGCTACACTCAGGAGTACATTTTTACCAGTCTTTATCTGGTTGTGATTGAATGGCTTTCTTGATTTTATCTTTCTTTTCTTCCTGCAAATCTTCCTCTTTTTTCTCCAGTGCTCTCAACAACCGTTCAGCATCTTCCTTGCTCATCTCCTGTTTTTGTTTTTGCTGTTG
>JAQIDD010000098.1 GCA_027858215.1 Candidatus Delongbacteria bacterium
GCCCCGTTCCCCAATATACGCTTTTACCAGCAACAAGAAATTGTTAAAAAAACTCCCTTTGATTTGGGGAATAAATGCGTTTTATTTTCCTGTGTATAATGACATTGACAAAGCCATCTCCCACTCTATCAATGTACTCAGGCAAAAGGGCGAATTAAGTAAAGGCGACAGGGTTATTCACGTTGGCAGCACGCCACTCACATCAAAATCACACACCAACATGATTAAGTTCAGCGAAGTAACTTAGGGGGTTACAGCGTTTACTTATCAAAGAATTCTTTTTGCAGGACAGATTGAGCTATGTTGCTGCTGGGGCCATCTCCCCGTGCCACAGTCACCGAAACTTATCCATCAAGGTGATTAAACAAATCAGCCACGTCATTGTGTGTAAAGCCGGGACAAAGCAAAATAGCCTGAATTCCCTCCTCTTTCACCAGTGTTGTTGAAACCTGCTTTGCTTCCTCCTGTGATTTTACAACAACCGAAAACACCCTGTATGTCCCGGTATCAATCAAACTCCGGTGTTTTTTGTAATCCGCATCCGGGGCGTGTGCCATAAACAGTGCGTTAAAAGCCATAATTATTTGTATTTGGGGTTATTACTTTCTTTTTATTTACGTAAAAATATAAAAACGAATCCGTCTAACAAATTACGCTTGCCTGCAGACTTTTTAGTAACCGGAATGTAATTCCAGGATGCATTATAAGTTTTAATCTATCTTTGTGTACATTGAAAACGCTTGCACATGTGTCATCTTCAATTGATTAGTTACAAAATAGAAAACAGCTGATGGTTTTTTTCAGACATTTTCATTCTTTTTATTCAAATTAAAATTAACTTTGCATCTGTTAATTTTTATATGATGCACCATGAACGAAGACCCGTATCATAGTCAGTTGAAAGAATAATCCCGCCTGTAAGGTCATATTTCGAACTTTGCAGGTACAAAAGTATGGAGGAACGAAATATGACTGGAACCATTGCCCATTTCGAGGAACTGATTGAAAAAAAAGAATGGAAATCACTGAATACCGAATTGTCCGAGTTGTCGCCTGCTGATGTGTCAGAAATCATTGAAGAATTTGATGATCCTGAGGATGTCATTATTTTTCGACTCCTCCCAAAAGAGCTGGCAAAAGACACTTTCCAGAACATTTCATACGAAAAGCAGGAACAAATCATCATGGAATTGGCCAATAATGCACATAAGCTGGCCAGTTTACTAAATGATTTAGATCCTGATGACAGAACAGCATTCTTTGAGGAGCTTCCGGGGGAAATCAGCCAGCGGCTTATACAAATGCTTTCTCCCGAGGAGCGCAAAATCACCACAAAATTGTTGGGTTACCCTGAAGAATCCATCGGACGGTTAATGACACCTGAATACGTTGCTGTTAAACCTGACTATACAGTAGCACAAGCACTTGAACACATCAGAAAAAACGGCCTGGATTCGGAAACACTGAATGTAATATATGTTGTAGATGAAAACGGAAAACTCATTGACGACCTAAGAATACGGGAAATCATCCTGGCAAAACCCGGACAAAAAATTGCCGATCTCATGGATTATCGTTTTGTGTATCTCAATGCCTACGATGACCAGGAATTGGCAATCCGGGTATTTAAAGATGAAGACAGAATAGCGCTTCCGGTTATCGATACTGCAGGATTATTACTTGGGATTGTCACTTTTGATGATGCCATGGATATTGCTGAAGAAGAAACAACCGAAGACTTTCATAAATTTGGTTCTTTTCAGGATGCTATCATCAACCCTGTAAAAGCAAGCGTTCTGCTGCTGTTCAAAAAACGTATTTTGTGGCTCACGGTGCTGGTATTTATGAATGTGTTTTCCGGTGCTGCCATTACCCATTTTGAAGGCACCATACAAGCAAATGTATCGCTTTTGTTTTTCCTTCCGCTTTTGATTGCCAGCAGTGGTAATGCCGGATCACAAACAGCCACTCTGATGATACGGTCAATAGCTATAGGAGATGTAAGAAATAAAGATTGGCTACGGCTTTTTGGGAAAGAATTTATTGTATCCCTCCTGTTGGGTATTACCATGGCTATAGGAGTAAGCCTGATTGCCAGTTTCAGAGCTCCTGAAATAATTCTGGTGGTTGCCTTGACTATGGTATTATCCGTTATATCAGGAAGTCTCATCGGCTTGCTGCTTCCTTATGTATTCACAAAAATCAACAGAGACCCTGCTACGGCAAGTGCTCCCCTGATTACTTCAGTATCAGATATCATCGGTGTAGTCATCTATTTTTCACTGGCAACAGCTATCCTGGGGCTGTAAATCTGGTAACATGCGGTTTTTTCTGAGATTTCATTATTTTTGACACACGAAACAATAAACAGAACACAATTATGCTGAAAAAATGGGTAACCACAGGATTTATCGTATTGTCTGCAAGCATCCTATGTATTGCACAACAAAGTTTGTCAGATCAAGAACTTCAAAATTTACGACAGGGGTTTGACACTGAAGATGCAAATAACATAGCCATCATGAATGCGCTCACTGCCAATGGTGTAAAAGAATTGGCTGTAAACCGCAAAAAAGCAGGAAAAATTGACCATCATTTTAAATACAAAGTGGAGGTCAGCGGGATAACCAGCCAGGAGAAATCAGGCCGTTGCTGGATGTTTACAAGCCTTAACAGCCTCAGGCCAAAAATCATACAGGACAAAAACCTCATCAATTTTGAATTTTCCACCAATTACCTGTATTTCTTTGATATGCTTGAGAAATCCTATCTGTTTCTTGAAAATTGCAT
>JAQIDD010000128.1 GCA_027858215.1 Candidatus Delongbacteria bacterium
GTTTTTGTATTTTTAATTAGTAAAACTTATTATTCATCAAATATAACAAATTATTTTCATATTTTAGCGTGCAACAAAAAAAAAATTCATGCCTTATGAATTACGTATTTACAAGGTTAAACCACATTTAAAAAATTGAATTGTTATGAAAAATTGCCTGTTAATCACGTTGATGATCATTTTTAGTTTTCCTGTTTATTCTTATACGGGTGAAACGGTAAAAAAGTTTCCAACTCCGGGAGATTTTCCCACCGGATTATGCCATGACGGGAACTTTTTGTGGCTTGCTGACCGCAAAATGAACAAGATATTATCGATACATCCGGAAACGGGAAAGCAAACAGGATCCATTCCATCGCCGGCATACTGGCCTACCGGAATCACCTGGGACGGAGAACACTTGTGGTGTATTGATATTAAAGGTGGCATCCCCCTGGCAGAAAATTACAAAGGCATCGCTTACAAACTGAATCCGGAAAACGGAAATATTATGCACCAGATAAACCTGCCATGTGAAAAACCCCAAGGCTTAACCTGGGATGGTGAATACCTGTGGGTATCGGATGATGCAAGCAACCGGATTATACAACTAAGTCCAGAAGACGGGACTACCATTAAATCTTTTCCGGCACCCTCATCGCATCCTATGGGAATTACCTTTGACGGCACTTACTTATGGCTCAGCGACAGGGGAACAGATGAAATATACATGCTAAGCCCTGAAACAGGGGATGTGCTTCTCATTACCGATGCCCCCGGAAAACACACACGTGGCATGGCCTGGGATGGTAACTTTTTGTGGAATGTTGACTGGCAGGATAAAACTTTGTATAAACTTATCCGTAAAGACGATGAAAAAATGAGAAGGTCAGACCCGCGCACATCTTTAGTTAAAATCACACACCGTACGACCAATTTCGGGCCGGGAAAAGTGCTGTCGCTGGATGTGCATTTTGCCGTGGGAAACGACAGGGATAATCAGAAAATTATAGGAGAACCACACTTTACACAAAGGCCAACGGATTTTCCTGAAGATCACTGGGAACAAAAAACAGCCCATTACCAATTCAAAAACATCGCTTCAGGCGAATCAAGGGAAGTTACCATGACAAACAAGGTTAAACTGTGGGACACCCGGTATTTTATTTTTCCCGATAAAGTGGGCAGCCTTGAAGCCATTCCCTCTGACGTAAAAGAATTGTACCTGGCCAACCATGAAAAGTACCAAACCGACCATCCGGTAATCCAAAAAGGGGTAAAAGAAGCTGTAGGCGATGAAAAAAATCCATACAAAATTGCCCGGAAAATTTACCAGTATGTTATGGACAACATGTACTATGAAATGTCGGGGGGATGGAACAATGCACCTGCTGTACTGGAAAGGGGGAATGGTTCATGTTCTGAATACAGTTTTGTTTTCATCAGCATGTGCCGTGCTGCCGGACTTCCTGCCCGTTACGTTGGCTCAGTAGTTGTCCGTGGCGATGATACAAGCATGGATGATGTGTATCACCGCTGGGCGGAAATATATTTACCAAATTACGGTTGGATACCTGTTGACCCAAGTGGTGGCGACCAGGAATCTCCCCGAGCCCAGGCCAATTATTTCGGGCATCTGGCAAACCGGTTTTTTATCACTACCCAGAGCGGTGGCGGCTCGGAAACGATGGAGTGGACTTATAATACGAATGAATTCTATACAACTGAACCCCAAACCCACGTGGTCGTGGAACATTTTGCCGACTGGGAAGGAAGAAATGAGTAAGTAAGCCCCTGATTGATGTCGTGTAATTCCCTATAAAGTATAGGTTTTTCAAAATCGAACATAATCAGTTTGAGTTAAAGTGCGAATGAAGAGGAACAAAACAGTTTTTCGTGTGAGTTTCTCGCTTGTATGCTCGAAACTCACACTCTAACCTGTTTTGTGGAGCTGCCGGGGGTCGAACCCGGGTCCAAACAAGAAACAGATAAGCTTTCTACATGCTTAGCATGTTTTCGTTTGTCGGGATGTGAACGAGAACAAGCACCCTGGGCACATCCTTAGTTCCATAAATGTCTCTGTTTTCGCGGAACAAAAAAACAGATAGCCTGAACTTACTGCCACTCCCTAATCGGTCGGAATCAGGCTAGTCCTTCCGGGGAATGTCTCGTCGCAACACCTTGTGCCGCGATTAGGCATAACCTACTGTGTTTCAGTTACGCAGCGAGAGCATAATTATCTGCGCCATTTAAAAAGTGTGTGAACAGTTGATGACGGGCTTACCACCTGGCCCGGCATGCTTACTTAACCATTTACCTTGCTGTCAAAACCATTTCAGCCCCGGTAAATGGGGATATTATTAATTTATACTGCAAAAATGATGCTAAACTTTCAATTTATGAAAACAATTTAACGCTGCAAAGCCGGAAATTATTCTGCTGTCAAGGTTGTGCCTTCTCCATATTCAAATATGACGTCAAAGGTTTCAGGGGATTCATCTTCATGCCATCTGTCCTGAACAACGATATAATAATCCATACCTGTATCAGTCACATCGTATGTTATTGGAAGTTCATCCACTCCATGCAATTCTTTCAGTTCATTTTCATCATCATTCAACTTGTATATCCCTGCCGACACATTGACATCGTCTATCTTCGCAGATTTAATCTTTAATGTGCCAGGTTCTCCGGGAGAAAATTTAATCATATCTTTATCCTCTTTGGGAAAAACAGCAAGTTTGACAGTATCTTTACAGGCAACCAGTTTAGCATCAGCAAATGTATTGTTGGGCTCACATGTGTCCATTTCAGGAATAAACTCCGGTTTCCATGTAAACCCCTTTTCAGAAGCATTTTCATTCCAGCGGTCACTTACTACAATATAGTATTCGCCAGGTTCTGTCAATGTCACACTCTGTGGCATCACATCAAGGTTTTTCAGGTATTCAATTTTTTCATCGCTAAATTCATCGTAAGTAGCAACCGCAACGGCTACATCCATGTCTTCTGGTTTATCTTTATAAGCCACATGCAGATATCCCTGTTCATTTGTTGTTATCTTAAACCAATCTATTTCACCTTTGGGAAATATCGCCGATTTATACGCTTTATCAAGTTCTATGTCTTTGGCAGATTCCACCTCATTGTTAGGCTCATGCTCGTCAAACTCTTCGATAAATTCAAATTTCAGCGTAAATGGTGTTTCACTGGCGTTTTCATTCCATCTATCAGCTACCAATGCGTAACAGGTATCTTCTCCCTCAAAAGCAACTGCAGCAGGCATCTTCAAAAAGTTTGTCAGGAAATTTTCTTTCTCTTCGCCCCATTCTTCATAGGTTGCAAAACGTACCTGCACATCAATTTCATCAGGCACATTTTTAGACACAAGTTTTAAATATCCCTGCCCGGGAATTTCCACCTTATACCAATCGCCGTCCTCTTTTGGATGAACTTTCATTTGGAACTCCGTGCCTGGTTCAATCGAATTGGCTTCATCAATTTTATCATTTGGTTCACTAGATTCATTCTGTTTTTCAGATGAATCAGAACCACAGGAAATACATGTAATCAACAATCCAAGTAGAATAAATACGTTTAAATTTTTCATAATTATTT
>JAQIDD010000136.1 GCA_027858215.1 Candidatus Delongbacteria bacterium
ACCCCGACGCCGGTTTATGTTTCCGACAATGTCTCCGATGTATTCATCCGGCGTGTTAATTTCAATTTTCATCACCGGTTCCATGAGTATGGGTTTCGCTTTATTGAACCCCTGCTTAAAACAAATGGAAGCACAGGTTTGAAACGCAAAATCCGAAGAATCCACGGGGTGATATTTTCCATCAAGCAAAGTGACGCGGACATTTTCTATGGGGAATCCGGCCATGATACCTTTGTCCATAGTGTTACGTATGCCTTTATCCACGGAAGGGATGAATTCTGCCGGAATCCGGCCTCCTTTGATTCTGTCAACAAACTCATACACATCATCTTTATACGGTTCAATGCGGAGTAAGGTTTGTGCAAATTGTCCTTTACCACCTGATTGTTTGGCGTACCTGTATTCCACTTCTGTTTCCTCGGTAATGGCTTCACGGTATGAAACTGAGGGCTCTCCTACTTCCACATCAACGTTAAATTCATCCTGCAAGCGGGATACAATGATTTCCAAATGAAGTTCTCCCATGCCGGCAATGACATTTTCTTCGGTTTCATCATCAAAATGCACATTAAATGACGGATCTTCATTTTGAAGTTTCACAAGTGCTTCACCCAGTTTACTTTGTTCTTTCCGGGTACGCGGGCTGATTTTCATTTCAATAACCGGAGGCGGCACTGTGATGTTTTCGAGGTAAATCGGGTTATTAGCATCACAAAGGGTATCCCCGGTTTTTGTGTTTTTCATACCAATTAGGGCAACAATTTCACCGGGGCCGGCACTTTTCACTTCTTCCCGTTCTTTTGCCCGAATCTTCATCAACCGACCTATTCTTTCTTTTTTGCCTTTAGTGCTGTTGTATATTTCAGCTCCGCTATGTATTACACCGGAATAAATACGCACAAAAGTTTGCTGGCCTACATAAGGATCAATGACAAGTTTAAAAGCCAGCGCTGAAACAGGGTCCTTTTTTGATGGCAAGCGTGGGTGGGTCTTTGTTTCATCATTCACATCCGCACCAATAACAGCACCAACGTCTCCGGGAGAAGGCAAATAATCCACGATGGCATCCAGCAACAGTTGAATGCCTTTGTTTTTATAAGCAGCTCCGCAAAAAACCGGTGTTATCATCAACTTCAGGCTGGCTTCCCTGGCTGCCTGTTTTAGCAGAGTAACAGGTATCTCTTTGTCTTCAAGGTACAATTCCATTATTTTCTCATTGACATCACTTAAGCGTTCAATCAGTTCTGAGCGCACTTTTTCGTATTGTGATTGAAATGCTTCAGGAATGGGAATCTCTATTCGTCGTTTTTCATCAAATTCGTAGGCTTTGCCTTCAATCACATCAATCATGCCTTTAAAATCTTCTTCTGCTCCCATGGGTACCTGAAAAGCAATGGCATGAGCATCGAGATATTCATTCATTTGCTCAACAACATCAAAAAATTCCGCACCCGTGCGATCCATTTTGTTGACAAAAGCAATGCGGGGTACTTTATACCTGTCTGCCTGGTACCATACTGTTTCACTTTGAGGTTCTACACCTCCAACAGAGCAAAAAACAGCCACCATGCCATCAATGACACGCAGGGAGCGCTCCACTTCAATGGTAAAATCCACATGGCCCGGGGTATCAATGATGTTGATTTGATGGTTATTCCAACTGGCTGTAATGGCTGCAGAAGCAATGGTAATGCCTCGCTCCTGCTCCTGTTTCATGAAATCCATGGTTGCTTTGCCATCATGGGTTTCACCCAATTTTCGATTCATGCCTGTAAGAAACAATATACGTTCGGTTACGGTTGTTTTTCCGGCATCAATATGTGCAGCGATACCAATGTTTCTGAGTTTTGATAACATAATGTGTTTTGCCATTAAAAATTGAGGTGCAAAGCTAACTAACAATTCAAGACAATTTGAATGTTTTTTGAATTTTTGTTTAGAGATACACAATCAAATTTTATCGTGAGAAGTTGCCTGAAAATTATTCATCATTGGTATGGTTTTTTATGGCGACAATGCAGTAGCAGAGGCCTATACGGACATTGTAGCCGCTGTAGGGGATTTTGTAAAAGGGAATATTATATGGTTCAATTTTATACGGCACTTCTTTTGAGGATAGTCCCAGGATATAAATTAAAGCAATATTTTTAATCCAACAGAGAAACCGATTTTGCTGAACGAATAATTGTACTTAAGCTGTGTTACCGGTTCATCGGAATGATCATCCATGCCATATTCTTCCTCATATTCATTCACAAAGTCCACTTCTTTTTCTGATGTTGTCATGTTTGGCAGATAATCTATGCCATCCCTTTCATAAGTCACATATGCTGCTTTTTCAGGAGCCCAGGAAAGGGATGTGAGGCTTGCCTCAGCAAACACCTGGAATGCATCGCTAAGTTTGTATTCTAATCCCATTGCACCGTTTATTCCAATTGCCAGTCCGCCTGTTAAATGTTGTTCGCTGTAAAAGTTGTTCTCTTCTGATGCGACTAAAATCTTACCAAATCCCAGCACAAGCCCGGCTTTGGCATAAGGGTTGAATTTTTCATATCCCGGAGACATAACAATTCCAGGTGTGATGTTTAGCATACGGGCTTTATGGGTGATGTTTTCGCTGTAAAATTCAATCTCATACTCATTGCTAAAGAGGTAAGTGAGGTCAAGATTAAGAGCAATGTTTTCAGAAACACCATATCCTGCAGACAGACCAATGTTTGTTCCCGCTCCGTAAGTGTAGTAATCTTTTTCATCATCATTATATCCTGGAATCGGGTTGATATAATGCATGCTGTTCTGGTTTAATCCATACGCGTATGTGCCATGCAATTTAACATAAACCTGTTGGGCGTTTGCGCTTGATGCTAAAAATAATATGAATGCTGCTAATATGCTTGATATATGCGTTTTCATGATTCTGAATTTTTAATGGTTAAAACTTGATTTTAAAGCCTACCCGTAAGCCAATGTTGTTGAAATTGTAATATGTTTTTAAGCCTACAGCGGGTTCCTCCGGTTTGTAGGTGTAGGATTCCGTTGATTCCACAAACACGGTTTCTCGCTGTGATACTGTTAATTCAGACAATTCATCTACTCCTTCATTGATGAATTGTGTAAGCTCTGCTTTTTCAGGAGCCCATGACATGATCAGGCTGTTGATTTCTGCGTAAAAGCTGATGGATTCACTCAGGCTGTAATCAAAGCCCACTGCAATGGTGGCTCCAACAGGGATGCTACCTGAATAAACCTGTATTGTTTTGGAATCATTTAATTCTGATTTTCTGTAATACTTACCAAGACCAATGGTTCCACCAAGTTTGCAATAGGGGGAAAAGTCCGTATTCAATGGTTGCAGAATTACATAAGGTGAAATAAGCACCATCCTGGAATAAAAATACTCGTAAATGTCATTCTCACCATCCACGCTTTTGTTAAAACGGGTGTTGTTTATGCCGAAGAGGTAAGTGGCATTGATTCCAAAGCCAAAATGCTCGTTAAACATATATCCGGCTTCCAGCTCTGGTGTGATGCCTTTTCCCAGGGAATACCAGAACTGGCTCATGGTAGTTCCGTCATCAGTGTTTATAGTGTTATAATTAAAGAGCATGCTTTGTTTGTTCATACCCATGGCATAGCCTCCTCCGAGTTTTGCATAAAACCCCTGAGACAAGGCACTGGTGATGAAAATGCTTGTAAAAAGCAGTGTTGTTAATAGTTTTTGTGCTTTCATACGTGTTTAGTTTTTCGTGTTATTAAAATAATATCGAAATCTCTTGTCTCCTGATTATTATGTTGGATACTAATACGTTAAATAAATG
>JAQIDD010000274.1 GCA_027858215.1 Candidatus Delongbacteria bacterium
TCCTAATTCTATTGGCCAATCTTATTCTTACAAATATCATATTACATTGATCACACTAAATAATCTATATAAATCCTTTGATGATCAGTATGTGCTGAACGACCTTTCCATGACACTTGAAAAAGGAAAATGTAATGTGATCATTGGTGAAAGTGGATCAGGAAAGACTGTGCTGATGAAATCTATTGTAGGTTTAATGGAGGTTGACCGTGGGGAAGATCTATACGACAATCCCAATTTTGCTTACATGGGAAAAATGTACAAAACCATTCCCGATGAAGACGTTGAAGTTAAAGAGGCTGATTTAAAAGCTTATTACGATGAACATAAATATATGTTCGAAAATGAGGAAAGCACACGGGAAATTGAATACGTTTCTTTTGATATTATTCCCACTTCTAAAGACAGTGCTAAACTGGTGTCAGAATTAAAAGAGTTAAAAAATCGTTTTGCCAATACTGATGATAACAGGGCGTTTGTGCAGATGCATACCGATAACATTATTCGTCAACAGTATTTTATGCCAGAAGAAATTCCGGGTAATTATGGTGAAGCGATCTTTGAAAAAGAACCGGGTTTTATAACGGACATCATTAAAACGGATTCCACTTACATGATATTTAAACTTGTCGGGGTGGAAACCATTCCCGATTCTGTCAAAGCACGCCACATTTTAATACAACCCGACAGCTTAACAACGATTGAACAGGCTCATGCAAAAATTGACAGCATTAAATCTGAAATAGAAGAAGGAGCATCGTTTGAAAACATGGCAAGGCAGTATAGTATGGGACCAACAGCACAAAAAGGAGGAGACCTTGGCTGGTTTGGCCCCGGCCAAATGGTGAAGCCTTTCAATGATGCCTGTTTTTATGGCGAAGCGGGTGATCTTCCCGTCGTTGAATCACAATTTGGTGTGCATCTGATTAATATTGAAGAACAGTCAGAACCTACCAAACAAGCGCAACTGGCCATTGTCAATAAAGACATTGATTATTCCAATGATACATATCAGAAAACTTACGCTGAAGCCAGCCGTTTTGCCAGCAATAACAATACTCCCAAAGCTTTTGATGAAGCTGTTGTTGAAAAACACATGGTAAAAAAGATCGCAAGTGGAATAAAAGAAAATGACAAAGATATCAGCGGTCTGGAATATCCCCGTGAGATCATAAAATGGACATATGATGCTGAAAAAGATGACATCTCCGAAGTTTTTGAATCAGGTGACAAATTTGTCATTGTGAAACTTACCAAAATTCAGAATAAAGGAACAGCCCCCTTTGAGCAGGTAAAAGAGGATGTTGAGACCATCGTGATAAAGAAGAAAAAAGCAGGTATATTCATAGAAACCATCACAGAAGCAATGAAGAATAATAATGAACTTGCTGTAATCGCCGGGAAATTAGGTGAACGTGTTGATACTGCTAAGAACATAAGTTTTAATTCATTCTCCGTTCCCCGGCTTGGCATTGAGCCAAAACTTATTGGCAGGGCTACCAACATTGAGCCACATACACTTGATGGTCCTGTGGAAGGAAATAATGGGGTATTTATTTATATGGTAACACAAAAAATGGAAGCTCCTGAAATTGATGATTATTCACAACAGCAGATTCGCCTCAAATCACAGCTCAGTAACAGAGTGGGGTATGAGTTGCTTGATGCCCTTAAAAAGGCTTCAGAAATTGAGGATAACAGAAGTGATTTTTTCTAAACCATAGATAAATAATGAAATGAAAAAACTGTCTCAGAATTAAATCCGGGACAGTTTTTTTATAATACTTTCAATGTAATCATCATATTGGGCATGACATGACAATATATGATAACCATTACAAACATTAGCAATTTCTTATTTGAATACTCCCGACCTTCAAGTCATGTCGTGTAACAAAAAATATAATGTGGTCTATTCTATAATTTAACGGACTATCAGGATTGCACGATGGCATGATAGCACGATAACCTGAGATGTAAAGGGATTTTCATAATTTCCACTGCTCCGGCTTTCTTTACCCCATCGTGCTATCTCGCTTTCGCCCTATCGTGCAATCATACAATCGTTTGTGTATTTAAAAAACTCAATCAGTCCTGTTTTAGAATACAGCCAAAAATTATACCCCCCTAAACTTCAGTTGGGGTGTGTGCGCAATAATAAAAGAAATGGGCTTTAGCCCTGAAACTTGTTGCCACTAAAATTCCAGGAGAATCAATTAAATAAAAAAAGGACTGCCTGTGAGACAGTCCTTTTTCATGATGTATCTTTTATCATGGTTATTTAACAAACACCTTTTCAATGTATTGTGATGTTCCGGTATTAATTTCCAAAAAGTAAACACCCGGTTTAATTTCAGAAACATTTAATTCTTCAACATCAGCCTGGACGTTTCTGACGATAACAGATTGTCCAAGGGTATTTACCAGTTTGATTTGCTGAACATCCATATTTATCATTTCGATGTAGATTGAATTATCTGCTGGATTGGGATACACAGCAAAACTGGTTTCATTACCAGCGATGGCATCAACAAAATCAATTTCAACAGGTAAAGTTGCAACACAACCTGCAGCATCAGTGACTATTAGTGAATACAGCCCGGCCGGGACATCTTCAATTGAATTGTCTGTATCACCTGTTGACCACTGGAATGAATACGGGCTGAGACCACCGCTTGGAATGGCCGTGGCAGCACCATCAGAAGCTGTTCCTGATGAAGCGTTGGTAATATCAAGGTTCACTACAGGGCTGGCACCAACCATTACAACTAGTTCATCGCTGTCAAAGCAAGAACCAACTGTAACTTCATAATAAATAGTTGCATATCCCATGCCGGCAGTGGCAGGATAAAACTGATCTCCTGTAACCCCGTCTCCACTCCAGGTACCGCCTGATGTGGCAGCGGTAAGCGTCACAGGATCATCACCAACGCATAATGCGCCGGGATTGTTGATGGTAGCATTGGGTTGCTCGTAAACCGTAACATCAATGGATTCAATTGCAGTACATACTCCGGTTGTTATTTCATAAGTAATGTTGTGTGTACCAATACCGGCTGAAACTGGTGAAAATTCTCCGGGTGAAACACCGTTTCCACTCCAGGTACCACCTGCTGGTGTAGCTGTAAGGCTGACAGGAGCATCGTCTTCACAAAACGGACCAATGTCAGTGATGTTAATAGCGGGCATACCGTCCACGTGGATCGTAATGTCATCTGAATCGCCGCAGGAGCTGCCAATGGTATAAGAGATAATGAAGTCGCCGGGACCTGCTACACCAGGATCAAATGTGCCTGCAGACGGGGCTGTGATGCCTGTCCCACTCCATGTTCCACCTGCATCGGCGGCAGTGAGTGTAATGGGTGCATCGCTTTCGCACAGATCATCAACAGCATCAATGGTAGCATCATATCCATCAGAAACATACAGGTCTATTTGGTCTGTAGCCAGGCATGCCCCATTTGAAACTTCGTAGGTAATGGTATGCGTTCCTATACCTGCAGTGCCGGGGTCAAAAGTTCCATTGTACGGATCGGTAATGCCGGTACCGCTCCATGTGCCACCTGATGTGGCAGCCGAAAGGTTGGTTGCGGGATCAACCAGGCAGAAAGCCCCGGGGTCTGTAATGCTTGCATCCGGCAACGCATCTACATGAATAATTTCTGTGTCGGTATCACCGCAACTGCCAGTGATTTCGTATGTAATGGGGTGATCACCAGAACCTGCCACAGCAGGATCAAAAGTGCCTGCTGACTGATCAGTGATGCCTGTTCCACTCCATATCCCACCTGCATCAGCGGCAGTGAGTGTAATGGCTGCATCGTTTTCACAAAGGTCAGCCACAGGATCAATGGTAGCATCGTAATAATCTGACACTGTGATCTGAATATTATCAATGGCACTGCATGCACCATCGTTTACTTCATAAGACACTGTATGGGTTCCGATTCCTGCAGAAGAGGGATCAAACTGATCTCCGGTAGTGCCCGGACCAGTCCAGCTGCCTCCGGCTGGTGTTGCTGATAATGTTACGGGGCTGTCCCCGATGCAAAGATTGCTGACAGGATCAATGGTAATATCAGGGATGGCATCCACCTGAATAGTGATGTCGTCATATGCTGTACACTGGCCGATGGTTAATTCGTATGAAATTGTATAATCACCGGGGCCTGCAGAAGCGGGGTAAAATTCCCCTGAAATGACAGCTGTCCCACTCCATGTGCCACCACCTGTGGCAGCAGTCAGTGTAATGGGATCATCATTTTCACAGAGGTCGGCTACCGGTTCAATGGTAGCATCCGGCATAGCATCAACATTGATGACTTCAGTTTCGCTGTCAGTACATGTTCCAATGGTCACTTCATAGGTGATTGTATGATTGCCCGGACCGGCAGTGGTGGGATCAAACTGACCACCAGAAACACCAGTACCGCTCCATGTGCCACCACCTGTGGCTGCTGTGAGTGTAACGGGAGAATCGTTTTCACAAAGGTCAGATACAGGATCAATGGTAGCATCGGGTATCTCAACGGTAATAAAATCAGTTTCTGTATGCGTATCAGAGCCGGCGCCATTGGTAACCGTAAGGCTTACCGTATAAGTTCCGTTTGATGCATACGTATGCAGTGGGTTCGGATCGGTAGATGTGTTGCCATCACCGAAATCCCATTCCCATGTATCTGCGTTGGATGATTGATCGGTAAACTGAACATTGCCATCGCATGAGAAAGTTGGAGAAGCGGTGAAGTCTGCTACCGGCGCTGCCTCAGTAACTGTAATGTAATCAACTTTGGTTTCTGTATCATTGTTGGTGCCGGCAGAGATCGTAAGTTCTACCGTATAAGTGCCTGCTG
>JAQIDD010000283.1 GCA_027858215.1 Candidatus Delongbacteria bacterium
CTTCAGCTTTTTCTACCATTGCTTTTGATCCTGTGTAAATAGGTACACGTTGGTGAATTTCTGTGGGGTCAATATCCAAAATCCGGTTGCCATTTCCATCGGTGGCCATACCTCCTGCCTGTTCTGCCAAAAACGCCATGGGGTTACATTCATAAACAAGCCTCAACTTACCATTGGGTTTACCGTCTGATTTCGGGTAGATAAAAATTCCACCTTTCAGCAGGTTACGATGAAAATCCGCTACCAGGGAGCCAATATATCTCATGGAATAGGGCCGTTTTGTGGACTTGTCTTTTTCCTGGCAATATTTGATATAATCTTTTGTTCCCTGTGGGAATTTCACAAAATTCCCCTGGTTGACAGAATATATTTTTCCCTGTTTTGGGGTAACAATATAGGGATGTGATAAACAAAATTCACCAATCGAAGTATCCAGTGTAAAACCAGTTGTTCCCAGGCCTGTAGTATATACCATCATGGTTGATGAGCCGTAAAGCACATAACCTGCAGCCACCTGCTTATTACCGGGTTGCATAAAATCATCAAAGGTTGCTTTTTGCCCGCGGGGAGTTAACCTGCGATAAATAGAAAAAATAGTGCCAATGGACACATTGACATCAATGTTGGAAGAACCATCCAGCGGGTCGGTACATACCACATATTTTCCGTCAAGTGACAAATCATCATCAAAAATGATGGTTTTTTCATTTTCTTCAGAAGCAATGCCACAACAAATACCACTGGCACGCATGGTGTTGATGAATGTTTCGTTGGCAAACACATCCAGCTTTTGTTGCTGTTCTCCCTGGACATTCACATTGTCCACCTCACCAAGAATATTTACAAGCCCGGCTTTGTTTACTTTTTTGTGAACAATTTTAGCTGCCAGCCCGATGTGACTTAACAACCTGCTCAATTCGCCTTTGGCATACGGAAAAGCCGATTGTTTTTGAATGATCACTTCGTTTAGTGTTTGTATTTTTGTAGCCATAACATATATTTTTTGATTGATTATAATTTTTGATAAAATTAACGGTTTTTCGGGAGATTTTAAAAAATATTTTAAACATATGGCAAAAAAACAATAAATTGCCGTACTTTACCTCAAATTAAGTGTAGTGATGGAATTTGAACAAGGCTTTTTTCATAAACAATCCAGACCTTTCATTATAGCAGGTCCCTGCAGTGCAGAAAGTGAAACACAAATGTTAAAAACAGCTGAAGCCCTTGCTGAAAAAGAATGTGTGCATGTTTTCAGGTCTGGCATCTGGAAACCAAGGACCCATCCCGGATATTTTGAAGGTGCCGGAGACAAAGCTTTGAAATGGTTATCAAAAGTAAAAAATAATACGGGACTGTTAACAGCTACCGAAGTAATCACACCCGAACATGCAGAAAGAGCCATGGAGGCCGGCATTGATGTATTGTGGATAGGTGCGCGGACAACCGGAAACCCTATATATGTCCAGGCATTGGCAGATGTATTTAAAGGCACATCTGTAAAACTGATGGTAAAAAATCCGTTGCATCCTGATATAAATTTATGGTGCGGCGCTATTCAGCGGTTTTATAAAGCAGGTATTAAAGACATAGCAGCCGTCCACCGCGGGTTTTATCCATTTGAGAAAACTGCTTTCAGAAACCTGCCGCTGTGGGAAATTCCCATTGACATTCAGTTAAGAAATAAAAATTTACCTGTGTTCTGTGACCCCAGCCACATTGCAGGAAAAACCAATCACATAGCCACCATTGCACAACAAGCCATGGACCTGAATATGTCCGGGCTTATGGTAGAAGTTCATTACTATCCGGAAAATGCGCTGACAGACAAACAGCAACAACTCCGGCCCGAAGACCTGGTTCAATTGCTTGATAATCTTACCATCAGGAAACGAAATTTTAAAGACCAGGCATACATCAAGCGCATTGTACAGTATCGCAAAGAAATTGATCAGGTTGATTATCAACTTCTTGATTTATTAAAACAAAGGCAGGACCTTGTTGAAGAAATTGCTGTACACAAAAAGAACATGGATGTTAATATCTTACAGCTCAAACGCTGGGAAAGCATCATAAAAACCCGCCTTGATTACGCCGAACAAAACAAACTTTCAAAATCATTTGTATTGAAATTACTGCAGGCAATACACAAAGAAGCCATCCGGATTCAAACCGGTATTATGCATGATTCTAATGATCCAGATGATGAATAATTGATTTCATGATCATCATGCCGTCAGTATTTCCCAACTCTTCGTCAGCAGCCCTTTCGGGATGTGGCATCATGCCAAAGACGTTGCCTGTTTTATTTGAAATCCCGGCAATGTTCATGACGGAACCATTGGGATTATCTTCCTGTGTTAGTTCACCACGTTCGTTACAATAGCGCCAGATAATCTGTTTGTTCTGAACCATATCAGACAACACATCATCCGGGGCATAATATTTGCCTTCGTGATGAGCGACTGGAATGTTTAAAATTTTACCCTGTGGCACATATTCTGTCAGGGGTGTGTGAATATGTTCTGCCCTGATGTATTGGTTTTTGCAGATAAAATTCTGATTGATGTTATGCAGCAAAGCCCCAGGTAACAAGCCTGCTTCACACAATATCTGAAAACCATTGCAAACACCAAACACAAATCCACCGCCTGCTGCAAATTCAATGACTGACTCCATCAAAGGAGAATACCGGGCAATGGCACCGGAACGCAGGTAATCACCATACGAAAACCCCCCTGGTAAAATAACAGCATCCACAGATTTTAATCCGATATCTTTATGCCACAGTTCAACCACTTCCTGGTTGAGCTTATCCCTGAGCACATATATCATATCATGATCACAATTTGATCCCGGAAATATCAATACGCCAAATTTCATACATCAAAATTTAAAAACAGTACAACTATATTTTAATCAATTTTTGAAGCGTTTTTGTTTACTTTTTTCACTTTTTTTTGGGCTTCTTCCAACAATTTATTCTGTTCTTCCAGTTCTTTTTCCAACTCCTCTATTTCCTCCAGGTTCTCTTCAATATTTTCCTGGTATTTTTCATTCTTTTTTTCCAAATGCTCTTTATCTTTTTGGATGCTTTTTATTTCTTTCTCAATGTCTTCTACCACTTCAGCCTTTTCTTCCTGGAGTTCTTCAAACGCTTCTTTGGCAACCTGTTGTGCAAAATCCCGCACTATGGATTTCATGGCACTTTGTTCTGCAGGGTGGTCTGATCCCATGTAGGCTCCTCCCAAATCAACTGCTACATAAAACTCAACCATGCCATTTTTTTCTTCAATTTTAGCATAAACATCCACGGCCTGATCAGCAACAGAAGTAATATGTGCATTGTCGGCAAAAATTTCTTTTCTGCTTTTTACTTTTTCGGCATCGTAATCTTTCATAAGGTCTTCCCATGCTTTTTCAACGTCTTTACCCTCAACTTTTGGTATTTCAACATACAAGACATCCCGTTTACTGCCGTTTATTCCTTTTTTATCTTCTTTTACTTGTATTTTTTGTGCCATAAGGCTACTTCCTGCTATCAGGCACATCAAGAGAATTGTTAATATCCGTTTCATAATTTCAGATTTTAGTTAAGGGGCCTTCTATTAATTCTTTTCTTTCAAGAAACAAATATAATGAATAATATGCAAGGCATAAATTTTTCTGTATAGCCATAGCTATTTAGAAAAACTTTAACGCAGTCAGATTGTTTATGATATTTGTTCCCATGGGGTTTTCAGCGTTTCTCATATCCTGCTTTAAATTTTTTTGCATTATCCCGATAGT
>JAQIDD010000192.1 GCA_027858215.1 Candidatus Delongbacteria bacterium
TTTTTCCTGAGTCATTATTTTAAGGAAAATTACGATAAATCGCTTGAAGACCTGCGTGTAATTAAATCGGGAGTTAATATTACTAAAGTAGAAGTATGGGTAACCAACACGGCAGGCAATTTTGAAGAAGCCCGTAACATTGTGTCGTTTACAGACCTGGGAGAATCAAATCCCGACAACATTCAAAGCGATTACGTTACATCAGGAATGTCTCAAACCGTATTCCCCTTTGATTCGGCTAATAACCTGGGTGGCATTGCTACCGAATATCCTGGAATACGGGATATAAATCAGATCAGTGCTTTACTAACCGGAGCGCCATTCAATATGCAGGGAGGTGTGGATTATCAGAAAATAGAATCTGCACGCAAACTCAACAGTTCAGAATTTAATATCAACAGACAGCTGGGATACATTTCCCTGAATTCACGTTTGCAATCAGACCAGGTACTTGCTGTTGCTTTTGAATACACGGTGAATGGCAAAACCTATCGTGTTGGTGAATTTGCCAACAGCGGGGTGAGTGCACCGGATGCCCTGCTGTTAAAACTCATCAAAGGAACGGCCCTCACTCCGGATTTGACAACCTGGGACCTGATGATGAAAAACATTTATTCCATTGGTGCATACCAGGTAAATTCTGAGGATTTCGTCCTGGATATCATGTACCGCAACGACAAAACAGGAACATCACTGAATTATCTGCCTGTCGGGAAGGTGGACAGTACAATTTTGTTGAGGGTGATGAACCTTGATGCCTTAGACCGTCAGCTTGATCCCAATCCCGACGGCCTGTATGACTTTATCAGAAACGTTACCATAAGGCCAGATAACGGAAGAATCATTTTTCCTGTCAGAGAACCTTTTGGCAGCCATTTAAGGGAACAAATTACGGGGGGTGATCCCGACTTGAATGATGAAGCCGAAGAATACGTGTTTCATGAACTGTATGATTCCACACAAAGTACGGCACGGCAAATTGCCGAAAAGAATAAGTATTACATGAGCGGGCATTACAAATCCAGCTCGGGATCTGAAATCAGGCTGAATGCCATCAACATTCCGGAAGGTTCTGTAAAAGTCACTGCAGGTGGCATGGAGCTTACAGAAAATCAGGATTATACGGTGGATTACAACCTCGGACGTGTGAAAATCATCAATGAAGGCATTCTTGAGTCAGGCACTCCGATAAACATTTCTCTGGAAAGCAATTCCCTGTTCAGTGTGCAGACAAAAACCCTGGTAGGAACCCATCTGAATTATGAAATTTCCAAAGATTTCAACCTCGGGGCTACCATTCTTAACCTGACGGAAAGGCCCCTTACGCAAAAAGTCAGCATTGGGGATGAGCCCATTTCAAATACCATCTGGGGCGTAAACGGATCATACCGCAGCGAAGTTCCGTTTATTACAAAAGCCCTTGACTTCTTACCATTGCTGGAAACCAAAGAAACATCCACCATTACGCTTACCGGGGAATTTGCTCACCTGATACCGGGACATTCCAGTGCCCTTGAAGAAGGCGGAAGCGCCTACATTGATGACTTTGAGGGAAGTGAAACCAGCATTGATATCAAATCCTTTGTAGCCTGGTCACTTGCCAGCAATCCCTATGGTCAGTCCGGGTTGTTTCCCAATGCCGAATACATGAATGATCTGAGATACGGTTACAACAGGGCGAAGCTGGCGTGGTACGTTGTGGATCCTCTTTTCCATCGAAACAATAGCCCCGTTAGTGATGAATTAAGATCCAGCCATTACGTCAGGGAAGTTGTGGAGCAGGAAATATTTCCGAATAAAGAGAGTGAAACTGGCTCCATCCCTGCGACACTTGCAGTGCTGAACCTGACTTATTACCCAACCACTAAAGGGCCATATAATTATGACGTCAGTGGAGTAAATGCTGATGGAACCTTGATGAACCCGGAAAGCAGATGGGGAGGAATCATGAGAAGATTAACTTCCAATGATTTTGAGGAAGCCAACATTGAATATGTGGAATTCTGGATGATGGACCCATTTGTAGAGGATGAAAACAATCCGGGAGGTGATTTGCTTATCAACCTGGGAAGTGTTTCCGAAGATGTGTTGAAAGATTCAAGAAAATCATTTGAAAACGGATTACCGGCTCCTGGCGTTGAAAACCCTGTAGATACTACCGAGTGGGGGCTTATTCCTCAGGTGCAATCAATGGTGAACGGTTTTGATAACAACCCTGAAATTCGTACTGCTCAGGATGTTGGTCTGGATGGGCTTTCCACTGAAAATGAGGCGAATTTTTATAATCAATATCTCCAGTCACTTGCCGATCAATTTGGAACCAATTCAGAGGTGTATCTGCGGGCACTCGAAGATCCTTCTGCCGATGATTTTCATCATTTTAGAGGATCAGATTACGATGAAGCAAACCTGGATATCATCTCAAGGTATAAATACTATAACGGGCCTGAAGGGAACAGCCCCGTGTCACAACAGGGTGAGGACTATTCAACATCAGCTACATCAGTACCTAACTCAGAAGACATCAATCAGGATAATACACTGAGTGAAAACGAAGCCTACTTTCAGTACAGGATAAGCATCCGGCCTGAAGATCTTGAAGTAGGGCAAAACTTCATTACCGATAAAGTTTCTTATAATGCTGAAATGGCCAACGGCGAACAAAGTGAGGTTGAATGGTATCAATTTAAAGTGCCAATATCAAATTACGATAAAAAAATCGGACAGATTGAGGATTTTAAATCCATACGGTTTATTCGCATGTTGATGACCAATTTTTCAAAAAACACAACCATGCGTTTTGGCACCCTTGATCTTGTAAGAAATGAGTGGAGGAAATATGACAATTCTTTCATTCAGCCCGGCGAATACATTCCCGACGAAATTGAATTAACCCCTTTTGAAGTCAGCGCTGTCAACATTGAGGAAAACAACAGCAAGGTCCCTGTTAATTATATTCTTCCCCCCGATGTGGACAGGGTGATCGATCCGATGAATCCACAGCTTAGACAATTAAATGAACAAGCAATGTTGTTGAAGGTAATTGATCTTGTGGACGGAGATGCCAGGGCTGTTTATAAAAACATTGACATGGATGTCAGAAAATACAGGCGCTTAAAAATGTTTGTCCATGCTGAAGCGGTAGAAGGATATGAAAACCTGAATGATGATGACCTGCATTTGTTTGTTAGATTGGGATCAGATTATCAAAACAACTATTATGAATATCAGATTCCGTTAAAAGTGACCCCTGAAGGTTATTATGAAAAAGACAATCCCGATGACAGGCTGATTGTCTGGCCCGAAGATAATAACCTTGATCTGGATTTTGAATTGTTGCAGCTTGTCAAACAAAACCGTAATGACGAAATGCGTACTGCCGGTTCGGGTGTAACGCTTACACGCCTGTATTCCATGGCTGATGGAGAACGCAGAGTGAGTGTAATGGGGAATCCAAATTTAAGCAACGTGCGCACGATCATGATTGGTATCCGGAATCCCAAAAAAGAAACCAATCCGGAACAGGATGATGGAATACACAAAACTGGTGAAATATGGGTCAATGAATTGCGTCTTACTGATTTTGATGAAAAAGGAGGATGGGCCGCACGCACAAGAATGACAACAAAACTTGCTGATTTTGGCTCGGTAACGGTTACAGGAAGCACATCCAAACCCGGATTTGGAAGCATTGATCAAAAAGTAAGTGAACGTCAAAAGGAAGAGATCAACAGTTACAACATTTCATCGAATTTTGAACTGGGTAAATTTTTCCCTCAGGAATCCGGAGTCAGAATTCCAATGTATGTCGGATACTCCGAGTCAGTTGCTAATCCTGAATATAATCCCCTTGATCCGGATATCCCATTTAAAGTGGCACTCAATGATCCAAACAGGCCTCAGGAAGAAAAAGATTCGCTTAAACACATTGCCCAGGATTATACACAACGTAAAAGCCTTAATTTTACCAACGTTAAAGTGAACAAAATGGAAGGCCAGCCTAAGATTTATGACCTTTCAAACTGGTCAGTAAGTTACGCCTACAATGAAACATTCAAAAGAAACATCAACACGGAATTTAATACGGATAAACAAATTACAGGAGGGATAGCATACAACTATAATGCAACTCCCAAAAATGTACAACCCTTTAAAAAGGTAAACTTTCTGAACAAACCGGCTTTCCGGATTATTAAGGATTTCAATTTTTATTACCTGCCATCACAGTTGAGTTTCCGCACTAACCTTGACAGGCAATACAGCGAAGTACAAACCAGGAACATTAGCAACCCGTATATGCAAATCCCATTGAATGTCAATAAAAATTTCTCCTGGATAAGGCAATACGATATGAAATATAACTTTTCACGGAGCTTGAAATTTGATTTCTCCGCCACCAACAATGCACGTATTGATGAACCACAAGGGAGATTATGGGAAGGCGATCCCTACTATGAACAAAAAATGGATACCATCTATAATAACCTTCGTGATTTTGGCAGGAACACCCAATACAATCATCAGTTCAATGTTACGTATCAATTGCCAATCAATAAAATACGGTTATTAAGCTGGATTTCTGCAAATGCCCGGTACAATGGCACTTACGATTGGGTGGCAGGACCACAAACAGCAGATACTGTCCAACTCGGTAATACCATACAGAACAACAATACCATGTCCCTGAGTACACAGTTTAACCTGATGTCTTTATACAATAAAGTGGATTACCTGAAAGACGTGAATCAGAAATACAAGGGGCGGAAAAGGCAAAGAAAACAAAAACCTAAAATCGAAACGGTTACCTTTGAAACGCAGGAGAACAAATTGAAAAAAGACAGGCGCGAACGGATTGTGCATAAATTGAAAACCGAAGAAGTTACGGTAAAAGCTACCACACCCAAAGGAGCTGTGATTCCCGGAGAAACCGAAGTAATTGATGACCGGATTGTGTATTTTACCCCTGCCAAAGATGCTGATACTGCCAACATTGTTGTTACAGGACAGCGTGAAGAAAAAGAAAGCATTTTGAAGAAAATTGTTGACAACACACTGGCACTGGCTATGAGTACAAAAAACATCTCCATCTCGTATTCAGGATCCAACGCTACGCAATTGCCCGGTTATTTGCCCGAACCACAAATTATGGGAATTACAGAATATACGCCGCCGGAAGCAACGTTTGGCACACAATCAACAAGGCGTGCCCCGGGAATACCATTTGTGCTTGGCTGGCAGGACAGGGATTTTGGCCGAATGGCATGTGAAAATTATATGGTTACCAGAGATAGCTTGCTCAACCAGCCTTATACCATGAGTGAAAATGAAACCTGGGATGTGAGAGCTTCCCTGGAACCCGTTCGCCAGATGCGCCTTGACCTCAACTTAAACAGAACCTATACCGAGAACATCAGCGAATACTATTCATGGACAGTTACAGATCCCTTAACCGGCGAAGGAAGATTTGATGTACAGTCAAAACAACTCAGCGGTAATTTTTCCATGACAACCTTTACCATGACAACAGCGTTTGAATCATTTGGTGATGCAGACAACTATAATTCCGAGAGTTTTGATAATTTTTCAGATTACCGGGAAGTCATTGCTACCCGATTGGCTAAACAACGGTCCGATTATGACCCCGCTGATCTTGATGAAAATGGGTTCCCCACTGGTTATGGGAAACTTTCCCAGGACGTGCTTATTCCTGCATTCAGGGCCGCTTATTCAGGCAGGGACCCCAAAACCATATCCCTCGAACGGTTTCCATCCATTGAAAACATCTTGCCTAACTGGCGTCTTACATACGATGGCTTAGCCAAATTGCCTTTTATCAAAGATTACATACGCACTGCCAACATCACACATACATACAGATCTACGTATAACGTTGGAAACTTTAACAGCCGATTGTCTGACCGGTGGAATCCCCGTGAAGAAGACGGGTTTAATTATATCAGGGATGCAAATGGCAATTTCTATTCCCAGTTTGAAATCAATTCGGTCAGCATTACAGAACAATTTTCCCCACTTATAGCCATTGACCTGAACTGGAAAAATTCATTGATCACAAAAATCGAGTTCAAAAAAACAAGAAATCTGAACATGAGTTTCAGTAACAATCAGCTTACTGAACAGAAAACAGATGAATACATTTTAGGAGCCGGATACAGGATTAAAGATGTGGAAGTGACAATTGGTTCAAGGGGTGGTCGCAAGCGTACTTTTAAGTCAGATTTAAATCTCAGACTTGATTTTTCAATTCGCAATAACATCACCATCCTCCGGAAACTTGAAGAAGGTGTGGATCAGGTTACTGCAGGTAATGGCGTCATCACTATAAAAACATCTGCAGATTATGTGCTCAGCGACAGATTCAACCTCAGGATATTTTATGATCATGTGATCAATAATCCCAAAGTATCACTTTCATTTCCAACATCCAACATTAAATTTGGCGTGAGTGTAAGGTTTACTTTGGCTGCATGATAAATTTGCCTTATGTTGTATAAGTATTAGTAGTGCCCTTTAAAATTCAATCAGAATGTTTACATTTGTATCAAATATTAACTTTTAAATCCTTTGTTTATGAAAATACAAGAAGATTGCAAGTACACAAAAAGCCATGAATGGATAAAGGTTGAGGGCGATGAAGCTTATGTAGGTGTTTCAGATTACGCACAACAACAACTCGGCGATGTCGTATTTGTTGAGGTGGAAACCGAAGGGGAAGAACTGGATAAAGAAGAGGCTTTTGGTACCATCGAAGCCGTTAAAACCGTGTCTGATATTTACATGCCGGTAAGTGGTGAAGTGCTGGAATTCAATAAAAAACTTGAAGATAATCCGGAACTTGTAAACAAAGATCCTTATGGCGATGCGTGGATCATTAAAATAAAATTAAGCGATAAAGCCGAACTGGATGATCTGATGGATGCCGATGCATATAAAAAGGAAATTGAAGAGTAAATAAAAAAAGCCGGCAAAGTTATAGT
>JAQIDD010000309.1 GCA_027858215.1 Candidatus Delongbacteria bacterium
TAATAAACCTGAGCATCGGGGAACCGGATTTTGACACACCGCAGCACATAAAAGATGCTGCTATAAAGGCTATTCGGGAAAACTGGACGCATTATCCACCAGTTCCGGGTTATCCCGAACTCAGAAGTGCGATTTCTGAAAAATTAAAGAAGGAAAATAATCTGGATTATAGCCCTGACCAGACAATGGTTTCAGCAGGGGCTAAGCATTCCCTTATTAATGTCATGCTTAGTGTTGTGGATCGCGGTGATGAAGTTATTGTGCCGGCCCCGTATTGGGTAAGCTATGTTGAAATGGTGAAACTTGCTGAAGGCACCCCTGTTGTTTTGAAATGTGGCATAGAATCGGACTTTAAAATGCGTCCCGAGCAACTTGAAGCTGCCATCAATGAAAAAACCAGGCTGATTATCTTTTCATCGCCTTCAAACCCGACAGGCAGTTTATACACAAAGGAAGAACTAAAAGCCCTTGCTGATGTGTTGAAAAAACATCCCCATATTATTGTGTTATCTGATGAAATTTATGAACACATCAATTTTGTGTCAAAACATCAGAGCATTGCCCAGTTTGATAGCATGAAAGACCAGACTGTTGTTGTCAACGGTGTTTCCAAAGGGTATGCCATGACCGGCTGGCGCATCGGATATATGGCAGGACCCAAATGGATAATAAAAGCATGCCAGAAATTGCAGGGGCAGTTTACCTCCGGAGCTTGTTCTATAGCCCAAAAAGCCGCTGAAGCTGCCTTGAAAGGAGGAACCGATGCTTCTCAAAAAATGACACATAAATTCAGGGAACGGCGCGATCTCGTCCTTAATCTATTGAAGGATATTCCCGGCTTGAAAACCAACGTCCCTGGTGGTGCCTTTTATGTATTCCCTGATGTGAGTCATTACCTTGGTAAAAAATATAGTGATTTTATTATCAATAATTCCAGCGATTTGGCAATGTACCTACTGGAAAATGTACATGTTGCCACTGTCGGGGGAGATGCTTTTGGGTCTCCCGAATGCCTGCGCATTTCGTATGCTAATTCAGAAGAAAATCTGATCAAAGCCATAGAGCGAGTAAAAGAAGCATTGCAAAAATTGGTTTGATTTTCCTCGAATCTTGGTTTTTTTTAATACCTCCCAACGCCTCTCTTGAATTGGTTGTGAAAGGTGTCATTTTCTCCTGTTTTCAGGAATCCTAATAATGATTTCTATATTAAACAGATTTTTGTTATATTAGCAAACTTAGTAGTAAACCAAACTAATAAATTTAAATTCAGACGTATGAAAAAATCAGTATTTGTATTACTTGCAATGTTTTGCCTGATTGCAACACAAGTAAACGCTCAATGGTCTATTGATGCCGTTGAAACAGATTACACCATTGATTTCGAAACAACAATTTCCGGGGTTAATGAAGGAACATTTGACGGTTCCGGATTTGATTCCCTCCCGGCTACAGGCCAGTTAGATGCCAATGGCTGGGCAGCTTATGGTTTTGATGACGGGGATAAACCTTTTGGTGACACGGCAACCATCGGTGATTTTGCACGCGGAACTTCCCCCGGTGGAGAATCAACGGGCGGTATTTATGCATTTGAAGTCGAAGCTGGAAATTTTGCCCTTGGGGTACAACCTGGCGGCAGTGATTTTACCCCCGGATGGTTTGGATTAAAAATCCAAAACAACACCGGACAATTGATAAATTATGTGGATCTGTCATATAATGTTTGGGTATATAACGACCAGGACAGAAACCAATTGTTTAATGGAGAATTTTCAACGGATGGAATTAACTGGGTTCCTCTGGCAGAATTTGAATTTACAACACCCCAGACTGCTGATGCCACGCCTGCATGGAATAAAACGACCCTGTCTTTTTCAGATTTAATTGGATTTGAACTGGCAGATGGCGAATTTATCTATTTAAGATGGTTTTCTGATGACGTTGCAGGATCCGGGAGCAGGGATGAAATTGTTATTGACAGTATAACTGTAAACATGAAGTACGATTGCCAACCCATTTCATCATTCCCATACACGGAAGATTTTACCGGCAATTTTACCCCACTTTGCTGGACCACAGAAGGGGGAACCAATTGGCAGGGCTCAAATACAAATGAAGCCGGTGGCACAGCTCCTGAAGCTAATTTTCACTGGGATCCCAATACCACTGGAAATCAAAAACTGATCAGTCCGGTGATCAATACTTCCGGGTATACATCATTAGTGTTATCATTCAAGCATTTCCTGGAATACAATACCGGTGGTTTTGATATTGGGATTGCTACCACTTCAGATGGTGGTGCTACATGGGATACATTATTATCCATACCACCAATAGGTAACATCGAGCCGTCAGAAGTGTCCCAATTAATTGATAACATAGATATGGGATCAGCAACATTCCAGTTTTGCTTCTTTTTTGAAGGGGAATCCAGCGGACTCTATATCTGGTATATTGATGATGTTTTATTACGTGAACCTTATTCTGAGACTGATTTTCTGACTTACAGTATCCCACAGCAAATCAACCCGGCTGATATTAATGATGTTGCTCATACCATTGATGTTGACGTTCCGTTTGGAACAAATGTAACCAACCTTGTAGCTACATTTACCCTGTCGGAAGGGGCAAGCGCTGAGGTATCTGGTGTGCCACAAAATTCCGGGTTGTCTTCCAATAATTTTACTAACCCTGTAGTGTATACAGTAACCGCTGAAGATGGTTTCACATCACAAGCTTGGACAGTAACCGTCACAGAATCAAGTGCTCCTCTGGGTAGTGATTGTACTATTCCATTCACTGTTAATCTCCCGGCAGATCTGCCTTATGAGGACTTAAGCCAAACAAATTGTGGACTCGGGAATGCTTACGACAACACACTAATGAGCAGCTACGATAACGGTGATGATGCACTGTATGAAATCAACGTTACCGAAGAAATTGTAGTCGATATTGCATTAGATCCAAACGCAACTACTTATTCAGCCTTAGGTTTATTCGAAGCATGTCCGGGTACAACTAATCTGATTGAATATGCAGGATCACCCACAGCAGATATGAGGCTACTAGACAGCATGGTGTTAACTACCGGCACATATTATGTAATGGTAGATATCTGGACAGTAGGGCCATCTTGCATTTCTGATTTTGATTTAATTATTGATGTAAATCCTGTTTTTGATTATGTCTCAAATACAAGCCTGGCATTGAGTCCCGCAACTCAAACTATAAATGTGGATGAGGATGCTTCAGGATTGCTGGAAGTTGATTATCCGGCATCTGTATCTCCGTATCTGTCATCCGATTTAATGACTGACGCTCAAATTGATCTTTCTGAATTGCCCGCAGGATCGCAAATTGAACTGTTTAGCGGTGCTTCCTCTCTTGGCAGCTACACCGTTACCGGCGGTGAAACCGTATGGGCAAGTGAGGCTTTTTCCGTGGTCTCCCGTGTGCAGGCTGACTTAACAGCAGGACAATCTTTTGATTGGGACATTGTTATCTCAACCCTTACCGAAGGAACATACAATGTTACCGCTACCATGTATCTTGGTACAAATGCAAACCTGGATGCTGAAACAAACATTTCCTCCATGGATGCTGATGAAATGGAAATTGTGGTTGAACCTTTGGTGGTAGATCTTGCTCTAACACAATCTGCCAGTGGATTTGATTGTGATTTTACTGACACTGAACCAATTCCCGTTGAGTTTGAAAATGTAGGGGAAGCTATTATTGCTGCCGGGGAAACCATAGGTTTTACGTTTACAGACGGAGGGCCGATCATTAATGAAGACTTTACACTTACAGGGGATCTTTCACCCGGAGAGTCTTTTACTGGTTTTACAACAGCAACCATAGATTTATCTGCCATTGGAACTTATATATTTGAAGCTTATCTTGATTATGCTGAAGATGCAAACACATCCAATGATACCATCGAAGGCTATTTTGTACACTTCAGCCAGGAAATCGAATTTGTGGATGCTGTCAACGATACCATTTCAATCAATGCTAATGACTATCCCTATACCATTGAAACCAATGTCTATTACACGCCGGATTCAACCCTGACACCAGCATACCTCTGGGACGGCGGTGAAACTACCTCAACGCTTGATGTAAACGCTGACGGATGGTATTACCTCACGGTTACCACCAATGGATGCACAGTAGAAGATTCTGTGTACGTAGATTCATACACCACCATTGAAGGTGACAAAACTACTGATTTCGCTATTTATCCTAATCCGACTGAAGGCGATATCATGCTTGAAATGACACTCGTTGAAAAACAGGATGTGGTCATCACCATAACCAACAGCAGTGGCCAGATCGTTGGCACTTACAAGTTCGATGATGTGGATCAACTCAGAGAACCTATTGATCTGAATGGTGTAGCAAAAGGATTGTACAACCTGCGCATCAATGCCGGAGACAATTACTACACCTGTCAGATGGTGGTAAAATAGTCTGATAACAACATATCACACTGAAAAATCCCGTCAAAACTGGCGGGATTTTTTAATGTGTTTTTATGAAACCAATTACTGATTTGAAGTACATACACTCATCACAATGTACCTCCGAACCTCATCAGAAATGCTTTGATAAAAGGATTAAGATTGCCATCCATCACGGCCTGCACATTCCCTGTTTCGTAGTTAGTTCGCAGATCTTTGACCATTTTATAGGGATGCATGACGTATGAACGGATTTGAGAACCCCATTCAATTTTCTTTTTGCCTTCTTCGATTTTACTTTTTTCTTCCTGTTGTTTTTGAAGCTCCAGTTGATATAATTGGGACTTCAGTAACCGCAGGGCATTGTTTTTGTTTTTATGCTGTGAACGGGTTTCTGTGTTTTCAATGGTAATGCCTGTAGGCATATGTTTCAACCTTACTCCGGTTTCGAGTTTGTTTACGCCTTGTCCGCCTGCACCACCGCTTCTGAAGGTATCCCATTCGATGTCTGCGGGATTGATTCCAATGTCAATATCCTCATCAATGAGGGGGTAAACAAAAACAGAAGCAAAGGAAGTATGCCTTTTATGAGCAGAATCAAATGGCGATAACCTAACAAGCCTGTGTACGCCATTTTCGCTTTTAAGGTATCCGTATGCGAATTCACCTGAAAACTCCAGTGTTACAGATTTAACACCAACCTGGTCGCCTTCGCTCATGTGAATTTGTTTGACTTTATAATTGTTGGTTTCGCCCCAGCGGATATACATTCTCATCAACATATCAGCCCAGTCATTGCTTTCAGTTCCTCCTGCACCTGCATTGATGGTCATTACGGCATCCATGTGATCTTCTTTGTTGCGTAACATGTTTTTTAATTCCAGGTCTTCAAGGGCCTGCAAGAAATCCTCATGGGCAGCATTTAATTCATCTTCTGAAACATCGTCATCATCGGCGAAATCCAGAAGAACTTCAAGATCCCCAAGCTTGGTTTTTACATGGTTATAGGCATTAACCCAGCTTTTTTCATATGAAATTTGTTTGAGCAATTGCTGAGCTTTATCGGAATTATCCCAGAAATCTGGTGCCTGGGATTCTTTTTCGAGTGTTTCTATCTTATCAAGTCTGTTGTCAATGTCAAAGATACCCCCTTAGCACTTCCGTACGCTTCCGAAGCTGCTTAAACTCTTCTTTTGTAATCATAACAATACGTGTTTAGATCGTGTTTGTTTATTAAGTCAGTACCGCTTGTCAATAAAGTCATAGTGTTTGAGTCATAATGTTCAAGATCGAGGCGTTTGAAAATTTTAAACCGCCGTATACTAAAGTATTCGAGGATTTAAAATTTGAGCAACAACGAAGATATTGGACTTTATGGACAAACACTATATAATGAGCATGGCATCACCGTAGGTTCCAAATCTGTATTTTTCTTCGATAGCAACTTTGTATGCATGCATCAATGTATCATATCCCGCAAAAGCACAAGCCATCATAAATAAGGTAGATTTTGGTAAATGAAAATTTGTGATCATGCTTGTTGGTACATGAATTTCGTATGGTGGAAAGATGAACAGGTTTGTCCAGCCTTGATAGGGCTTAAGCAATCCCATTATGGATTTACTGCTTTCCAGTGTACGTAAAACCGTTGTGCCAACAGCACATATTTGTTGTTTGTGTTCTTTTGCTTTATTGACGATGTCAGCAGTTTCCTGCGGGATATATATTTCTTCACTGTCAATCTTATGTTTTGTCAGGTCTTCTACTTCTACATTACGAAAATTGCCAAGTCCGACATGCAAAGTAATAAAGCCAAAATTAATACCAATAATCTCAAGGCGTTTTAGCAATTCGCGGTTGAAATGCATACCTGCTGTGGGCGCAGCAACAGCCCCTTCTTTGCTGGCAAAAATGGTTTGATAACGGTTTTTATCATCTTCTTCCACAGGCCGGTGAATAAACTTGGGAAGCGGAGTCTCACCCAGTTTGTATAACGTGTCTTTAAAATCTTCGTAGGGGCCGTCGTAAAGAAATCTGAGTGTACGTCCCCGTGAAGTTGTGTTATCAATAACTTCGGCAACAAGCATATCGTCATCACCAAAATACAATTTATTACCAATCCGGATTTTACGCGCTGGATCAACCAACACATCCCATAGGCGTTGTTCTTCATTTAATTCTCGCAACAAAAACACTTCAA